>JAUIKB010000085.1 GCA_030430975.1 Polyangia bacterium | reverse complement strand
GAACATGGCTTCTTGCTGTACGAGGTAACCACACGCGTGCCGCTGATGATTCGCATTCCAGGTGCGAAACCTCGGGTGATAGAGCGGCGCCGTAGCCACATCGATCTGGCAAAGACAATCCTCGACCTACTCGATGTGCCGCCGGCACCGGCGATGCGAGGCACCAGCTTGGTACCTGAGGTACGTGGCGAGCGAGCTCCAGCCCGCCCGATCGTAATCGACATGCCGTACACCGATCAGAGTCCACGTCGACGCGCGTTCGTCTCGGGCAATCTCAAGCTAATCGTCAGTGAAGCCGGCAAGCCAGAACTCTTCGACCTGGCGTCCGATCCGACCGAACGCCACAACCTCGCCGACTCCAAACCCGACCGCCTTGCCGAAATGCAGAAACGCCTCGCGGCGGTCGATCGGAATGCTCCCGATTTTCCGGCCCCGAGGCGTTCTGGCCGCTCGTACTGAATGCGGCGCGTTCTAGTTGCCCGCCATCTGGCGGGCCTCTTCGGCGAAGTCCTTCTCTTCGCCCTTCTCGACGCCCTCACCGCGCTCGTAACGCAGCATCCCGACCACCGTCAGATCGGTACCGAGCGCTTCAGCGGTCGCCTTGCATACCTGCTCGACGCTCTGCCCGGACTCGATCACGCTCGCCGAGGGCAGCAAGCACACCTCTTTCATCCACTTGGCGAGCTTGCCCTCGATGATCTTCGGACGCGCCGCCTCGGGCTTGCCCTCTTCTTCGAGCTGCCCGGCGAAGATGTTGCTCTGCTTCGCTTTGGCGTCTTCAGGCACTTCCGCGGGGCTGAGCCACTGCGGACCCATCGCCGCGATTTGCATCGCCGTGTCGTCGAGAAACTTCGAGAACTCCGGCTTGCTCATCGCGCCGGCATCGCCGACCTGCACTGCCAATAGCGCGCCGATCTTTCCGCCCATGTGCACATACGCGTGAACACAACCTTCGCCTTCGACCCGCAAACGGCCCCATCGACGAACCGTGATGTTCTCGCCCAACCGGCCGACCAGCGCTTTTCGGGTGTGTTCGACCGTCTCGGAGCTACCGGGATAGGGCAACCCACCCAAATCGGCGCCATCCTCGGCGCCCGATGCGACCTTCACCACGTCCTGCACGAACGCCCTGAAGTCGTCGTTGCGTGCTGCGAAATCGGTCTGAATGTTGACCTCGACCAGCACGGCGCTCTTCTTGTCGTCGGCCACGCGCTCGGCGACCTCGCCCTCGGAAGCGGCCGCGCCGGCACGCTTGGCGCTCTTCGCCAGGCCCTTTTTGAGAATGATCTCGATCGCCTTGTCGATATCGCCGTCCGCTTCGCCCAGCGCGTTCTTACAATCGTTCAGGCCCGCCTGAGTTCGATCGCGAAGTTCCTTAACCTGCTGCATACTGATAGCCATCACTACCTCTTATTTCTATGTAAGAATAAACTAGACCGGCCGACGTTGGTAAACGACCGCGTCCGGGCCGCTGCTGTGGCTCTTATGTTCCCGGTCGCGGTCGCGACCGTGATCGCGACGACGCGCAGCGCCCAGCACACATGCGTCCGCGATAGCTCCAGTGATCAGTCGAATCGACCGGATCGCGTCGTCGTTGCCTGGAATCACGTAGTCCACCAAGTCCGGATTGCAGTTTGTGTCCGTGATCGCCACGACCGGCACCTTGAGCTTTCGTGCCTCATTGACGGCGATGTTCTCCTGCGCGGGATCGATCACGAAGATCGCCTGCGGCAGCGAACCCATGCCCTTTAGGCCACCGATGTACTTCATGAGGCGCGCACGCTCACGTTCGAGCTGCACGACTTCTTTCTTGGGAAGCTGCAGGTACGTGCCGTCTTCCTTCATGCGCTCGAGCGAGCGCAATCGATCGAGCCCCTGCTTAATCGTTCGGAAGTTGGTCATGGTGCCGCCCAGCCAGCGATTGGTCACGAAGTACATCCCAGCGCGGGTCGCCTCTTCCTGGACGATGTCTTGGGCCTGGCGCTTGGTACCGACGAACAGAATGTGGCCACCACGCGAGGCAGCATCCGACACGAAGTCGAACGCCTTCTTGAACAGATTGACTGTGCCATCCAGGTCGATGATGTGAATGCCGTTGCGAGCGCCATAGATGTGCCGACTCATTTTCGGATTCCAGCGCTTCGTCTGGTGACCGAAGTGAACGCCGGCCTCGAACAGCTCGCGTACCGTCATCGGTGCCTGTGGATCGCGCAGTACCCGCTGAGTCTCAGAGGCGGCGGGAGCGGCTGCCTGCGCGGCAGGAGCCGGTGCGGCAGCAGGAGCCGGCGCTGCAGCAGGAGCCGGCGCCTGCGCGGCAGCAGGAGCCGCAGCTTCCGGTGCGGCGGCAGCGGGAGCCTCGGGCGCGGCAGCAGGAGCTGCGGCTTCGGGGACTGCGGCCGGTGCGACCTCGGCAGTGGCGGGCGCTGCGTCCGCAGCAGGTGTGTTTTCTTCAGTCATGTTGCGCTCCTGTTCGGTTAGTCCTCCGCCGCGCCGAGGCGCCAACCCGTTGCCGGGCACCGGACGCTTCGTTTGCGCGCGCAGCGTGTGTTGTGAAATCGGCCTATTGCCGCCCGAAAAACGTTTTCGGGGCGCGGAACCTACGGCAGACGCCACGCTTGGACAAGCCGAAATCGGCAAGGGCTAGAGTCCGGACGCGGGCAACTCCGGCTCGGGGGGCTTCTTTACGGAAGAAGGGGCCTTTTTCTTCCTTACTTTCGACGGTTTGCGCCTGGCCCTCGGTACCGTCTTCGCGACCTGTGCGACGGGCCCCGGCGGTTTGGACGCGGATGCGGGCGCAGCCGCCGCCGTCTCAGGCGCCGCAGACGGCGCCGTGCTGGGCTCCGGCGACGCCGACGCGACCGGTTCGGTACGGGGCTTGTCCGCAACGGGCTCATCCGTTGCCGCGGCCGGAGCCTCCGACGCAGCGGGCGTCACCCCCGCCGTGCCGTCGGCTTCGTCCGAGCCGCGCGCGATGACGGCCGCCACGACCAGGCCCCCAACAGCCAGAATCGCGCAAGCGGATGCGGCCATGAGCAGGCCGCTGCGCTTTCTGGCTGGCGCCCGGCCGCCAGCGACGGGCGGCGGGGTTTCTTGAAGTTCTTCTGAGTGCGGGACCGGGACGGCCGTCCGGGTTTCCGGAACGTCCGCCTCGGTGGGTGGCGCATACCCCAGCTCGTCCAGTCGTTGGGTTCGGTCCGCTCCTGGGGCTGATTCTCGACGATAGTCGTCCACGCGGACTGTGTGCGTCGGCACCGGTGGCTGGCTGGGGAGATGATCGAGAGGCACGGTGCTGCGCCTTTCAAGTGCTCCGGCTTCGGCCAGCGCTCCGCCCCCGGCCAGCAGCGTAGGACCCGTCTCGTGCACCGTAGCTTCACCCTCGCCTAACGGAGCGGTGTGAGTCTGCGGGGCGGGGCCGGTCGCTTCTGAATGAGAAGGCAGCATCATCTGCGTTCCCGACACCGTTAGTGGTAGCTCGGCCGACCCAGGCGGTGCGGACGCTGCAAGCTGCCGGAGCTGCGACGCGACCACTCTGGCATCGCGCGGTCGCATATCGGCGTCTTTTTGGAGCAATGCGGTCACGATGTCGTCGAACGCCGACGGGACTCCGCCCACAAACGAAGACACCTGCGCCGGAACGCGCGTGAGCTGCGAAAGAAACACCTCGTTGGCATCCGGACAGTCGTCGAACGGACCGACGCCCGCCGCCATTTCAAACAGCACCAGTCCCACCGCGTATAGGTCCGACCGGGCATCGACGGTCTCTCCCCGAGCCTGCTCTGGCGACATATACCGCGGCGTGCCGATCGCGACGCCACGCGCTGTGATCACTTCGGCCGCGGAATCGGTCACCTTGGCGATACCAAAGTCGAGCAGCTTGGTCGCACCATTACTGAGAAGAAATATGTTCGGTGGTTTTACATCACGGTGAACGATACCGATCCGGTGAGCCGCCGCGAGCCCGTCGACAATGGCAGCTCCAACCTGAAACACCTCGGCAAGCGGAAGCGGCCCGGAGCGCAAGCGTTGAGACAGCGGCTCTCCGTCGAGTCTCTCCATCACGTAAAACGGCACGCCGGAAGCACTCGTCCCAGCGTCGGTGACGCTCACGATGTTCTCGTTTTCAAGCTTTGCCAGCGCGCGCCATTCGTTCCGCAAGCGTGCGACAAGGTCACGCCGGCGGGCTAGTTCACGCAGGAGAGACTTGAGTACAAACCGCTTGCCGAGCTCGACATGCTCCACTTCATATACGCAGCCCATACCGCCGGTGCCGATGAGTCGGACTACTCGATAACTCGTACCGGCGATATGCTCGCCGTCTTGGAACTCGCGTTGGGTTTCGGACATGTTTGCGGGTCGAATGCAGAATAGCAGCTCCGCGCCGTCGGGCGGGCGCCCCGTCAGTTGCGGACTTTCGCTCGCCGAACGCCGCAATCCAGCAGCGCTGCAATATCAGCTGATCATGCCGAGCAGGGCGATCACCCCTACCACCGCGGAAATCGCGAAATTGAGCACGCCCAGGCTGATTCCCACAATGCCCATGGTTCGCCCGCCCACGCCGTCCGGGTCCCGCTTCGACGCTCGAAGGGCCACAACGCCAGCGACTATCGCCGCGACGCCGGTGATCGGTCCCAGACACAGCAGCAGTCCACAAACCAGGGAAGCGACGGCTGCCGTAGACGCCGGAGGCCGTTCACCCTGAGGCAACCCGGTCTTTGGGTCGATGGTCATGGCGTGCATCGCCATCGTCTGCGGGCTGCCCGTGATCGGCTTTGGGCCGGGTGGCCCGCCCGGTCCAGGAGGAGGCGCAGGCGAAAACCCTCCGCCCCCCGGCGGCACGAACCCTCCGCCCCCCGGCGGATGGCCGCCAGGGTGACCGCCCTGCACATCGACCGCCGCTTGCATCCGCTGGTTCTAACGCGGATCGCGATCCCGGGCGACTATTTCGGCCGACACTCCGCTGCAGCCGACCGGCGATGTGCTGTAGTCTGCGCCGAAATGATCAAGCGAGACACCGTGATCCAAGTCGCCCGCCTGGCGCGCCTTGAGCTGGCCGAGACGGAGATCGACGCCTTCACCGCCGAACTCGGCGCGGTTATCGAGCACTTCAATCAACTGTCCGAGATCGACGTCTCGGCGGTCACCCCAGCGGCGTCCCTCGTCGCCCACGCGCCGCTGCGCGCGGACGCTCGCCAACCTCACCTCGACCACGCTAGCGCCCTGGACGGCGCGGCGCGAATCAAGGACGGCGGATTCGCCGTGCCGGGGTTCGTCAGCGACTCGTGACCACCCTCGATCAGCCGATCACCGAGCTGGCGGAAGCGGTGCGTAGTGGCGAAACCTCGGCCGTCGCGCTCTGCGAGGCCGCCTTGGATCACCTAGGGCTGCACGAGGCGCTGAATGCCACCATTCACGTCCAACGAGACGCAGCGCTGCTGCGCGCCGAGAAGCTGGACGAGCAACGCCGATCTGGTCGGACGCTTGGTCCGCTCGCCGGCGTGCCGATCGTGCTCAAGGACAACCTCTGCACGGTTTCGGCGCCTACCACCTGTGGATCCAAGATCCTGCTGCGGGAACCCTCCGATTCCAGCTCCGGTTGGCGCTCGCCGTATGACGCCACCGTCGTGACGAAGCTCGAGGCGGCTGACGCGGTCATCATCGCCAAGGCGAACCTGGATGAGTTCGGGATGGGCTCGTCCAACGAGACAAGCGCTTTCGGGCCAGCACTCAACCCGTGGGACCAGTCGCGCACGCCCGGCGGTTCTAGCGGAGGTTGTGCGGCGCTCACGGCATCGGGGCTACCAGCCGCTCTGGGCAGCGATACGGGTGGCTCGATTCGACAACCGGCGGCGTTCTGCGGCGTAACAGGTGTGAAGCCGACGCACGGCCGCGTGTCGCGGTACGGCCTCGTCGCCTTCGCGAGCAGCCTCGACCAAGTCGGACCGTTCGCCCGAGACGTGCGAAGCGCCGCCTGCCTTCTGGGCGCCATCGCTGGCCACGATCCCCGCGATTCGACGAGCACCGACATCCCGGTCGACGACTACCTCGACGCCTGCGCCGGCACCGCGAACGGCATGCGGGTCGGCGTACCCAAGGAGTACTTCGAGCACGAGCTGGACCCCTCGGTTGCCGCCGCAACTCAGGCGGGCATCGACGCGCTCGCAAACGCGGGGGCCGAGGTGATCCCCGTTTCGCTACCCCATACACGGCACGCTGTGGCGAGCTACTACTTGATCGCAGCGGCCGAGGCATCGAGCAACTTGGCGCGCTTCGATGGCGTCCGCTTTGGCCGTCGCGAGGAACCCGACTCCCAGCTCGACTCGATGTACTCAACCACCCGCGGCGCAGGGTTTGGCGCTGAGGTCAAGCGACGCATCATGCTCGGCGCGTATGCGCTCAGCGCCGGATACTACGATGAGTATTACGGCCGTGCCGCGCGAGTCCGCACGCTGATCCGCAGAGACTTCGAGCGTGCCTTCGAACAGATCGACGTCCTGGCGGCGCCGGTCACGGCAACGCCCGCCTTTAAGCTTGGTACACTCGTGAACGACCCGCTCGCCATGTATCTGTCCGATCTGTTTACGCTGCCGGCCAGCTTGGCGGGAGTATGCGGCATGTCTGTGCCTTGCGGGATGACCCCGGCGCGGGAGGACTGCGCAGCGCTGCCCGTCGGATTGCAGTTGATGGCCGGCGCGTTCCAAGAGCGGACACTGTTTCGCATGGGGGCCGCGGTGGAGGACGCGCTGGGAAAACCGACGATGCCCCGGAGCAGCCAATGACCACCGAGCTGACATGCACACAGCTGGCGCCGCGTCACGCTGAGGCACTCGCGGAGCTGTTCGACCGCAACAAGAGCCCCTGCTATTGCCGGTATTGGCATTTCGAAGGAGACAAGAACAGCTGGCTCGATCGCTGCGCCAACCAACCCGAGGCGAGTCGAGCCGAACTCGTGCTATCCGAATCCTCTCAGGACGCCGACGAGCTGCGGGGCGTCGTGGCCGAGGAAGCAGCTGGAGCGATCCGCGGCTGGATGAAGCTGACCCGCGCCAGCGCCGTCCCCAAACTCTACGCCCAACGCCTGTACCGTGGGCTACCTTGTTTTGAAGGCGACAGAACGCACGTCTTCACCATCGGCTGCTTTCTAATCGACGAGCCGTTGCGCCGAACAGGCATCGCCCAGCGACTGTTGACGGCAGGGATCCAGCTTGCGCGCGACGCTGGCGCTGAGGCGATCGAGGCTTTTCCGCGTCGCGTCGACAACGTTCCTGCGGAACAGCTGTGGACAGGACCAGCCGAGCTCTACGACGCTCACGGTTTCGCACTCGTCAACGACTTCGCGCCTTACCCGGTGTTGCGCTACACCATCGACCGCTAACGATGGCTGCGTCCGATCGTCGTCAAGCTCGGCTCGACCTGCTGCATGCCCTCGCCCACCGGCTTGCTGGAGCCGGGCCCGAATCTCGCTTGACGGACGCGGCGGCTCTGCTGATGGCGGGAGCCACCGCTCGCGCATGCGTTGCGTTCGTCGGCAAGCCGGGTGACCTTGAAGCGGTTGCTGCGCGCGGGTTGAGCGCGGCAACGCTACGCGGTCACCTTGGCTCCGCGCTTCGCCAGGTCGCGGCCAACGCCTGCAAGCGACGCCGCCCCGTGGTTGTGCGCGACGTCCGAAACGAGCCTGAGCGGCATCTATCCGCCTTAGCCATTCACGGCTCCACCGCGGTGGGCGCGTTCCCAATCGAACGCAGCTCACACGGACTTGGGGCGATGGTCCTGGCGTTCACCGACGTCGCCAGTCTCGACGACGACTCCATGCGCTTCATCGAAACCGTTGTGAGCATGGTATCCGCCTCGCTTTCCTCCGAAGACCAAAGCGCGACCACGGCTTCCGCCGTGCATCCGGAGCTTCTGTCCGCAAGCCTCCTGGCTGAGATAGCGCCGCCCATCGAAACGCTCGAGCTCCAGCTCGAAGAGGCCCGCCGACTCATTCAGGAGTTCACTCACCTATCCGACGCCCACGATCCATTGCTCCGTGAACTGATCGCTAGCTGGTCGGAACTGACCCAGGACATGGATGTCGTGGCCGGTTGTATTCGCGAAATCGTGGGTACTCTGACGGACGCAGGCGGCAAGGTCAGCCTGTCGGAAAGCGTTAACCTCGATGCCATTGTCTCAGAAGCGCTGTGCGTAGTTCGTCCGCGGCTCGAACGTTTGGGCGTGACGCTCCGCATGGATGTACGTCGCACCGGCAGCATCCGCGGCAACGCCAATCGCTTAATGCTGCTACTCGTCCAGTTGTTGTCTGCGGCAGCGGACGGCTGGGGATCGGGCGTCGACGAACTGACAACACAAGTTCGAGTGTCGGTCGTGGTCACCGAAGAGCGCGCGCTCATCGCCGTCAGTCACGTGGGTCCGCACGTGCCGTCACATCAGCTGCGAACCATGTTTCGACCGCTGCGCGGCAGTGGAACGCTAGACCGCCCTGCCCTGGGTCTGAAGCTGTGCGCCGATGTGGCGCGACTCCACGGCGGCCACGTGGAGGTCCACGACACGCCGGATGGCAACGAAGTCGTCGTAGCACTGCCCGCTCGGAGTGCCGCCCGCGCCGCGCCGGTCGAAACCCATGACGTCCGGCAACGGCGGGTTCTGATCATCGACGACGACGATGTCTTCGCGCGAAGCCTCCGACGGGCCCTCAAGCCTCACGTCGTGACGACCGCCGCGACCGCGTCAGAGGCGGAAATATCGTTACTCTCCGAAACCCCGCCGCCCGACATCGTCCTTTGTGATATTTTCTTACCGGGAAAAAATGGCGACCAACTGCATGCTCGCGTCGCGCGTTCTTCACCAGAGATCGCCCGACGGTTCGTATTCGTTACCGGCGGCGGCCTGACCCAAACTCAGGCCGAGTACATACGCAGTTCGGGATGTCCCGCCATGGCAAAACCGCTGGATCTGGGTGCGCTGCGACAGCGGTTGGCTGACGATCCCGTCCACGATCACGTTCGGACCCTCAGTAGCAATCCGCCTGAAGCATGACGCTCGCCCCCATTTCACGGCTCGCGGCGCCGCTTGCCCTGATCTTCGTATCGAGTTCGTGCAGCAACGCCTGCGAGCGCACTGCAACACCGGCACCGAGTGCTTCCGCGTCCGCGAGTTCCGCACCGCACTGGCAGCCTATTCGCCCCAGCCCCGCGCCCGCGCCCGCTCTAGCCACCCCCGCCAGTAAGGCTCCATATGTTAGCTACGCCAGTCGCGAAGGGGTCGGGCGGATCGCCGGATGTCGTCCGGACGGTCCGGTCCTGCGAGCACCCAGTGCGTCGGGAAAGATCCGCCTCGCGGCCACTCGCCGCGGTCTGACGCACGTGGTCGTCGCCCAGCAGGCTAAAAGCACCGCCCTGGTAACCAGCCTGAGCGACAACGGCGCGGCGCCGACGCGGCTGCCCTGGACCGAATACGACTCGCCCCCGGCGCTAGCGCTCAAGGGGACTTCGTGGCTGGCGGCCTACGAGGCAGACGTCGGCGACAGCAGGAACGAAGTGCGCGCCTGGACCTCCAACGGGGGCGCCGAGGCACTCGCCACCGGGGATCGCCTGTTCGTGGCCGACGCTCTGTGCGGGCAAACCGCGTGCGGCATTCTCACTTCGATGCCGGCGCAAACCGAGGTACCTGGCGCGGCACTGCTTACCCAGGTGAACGGAAGCTGGCGGCGAATCGACATCCGTCCTCCGGGCGAACAGGCGTGGCTCCCGTTCGGCCTCCTCGACTTGAACGACACCGGCAAGTCCGCCCGCGTGATCCTGACGACGAAACGACTAAGCCTGGTTTACCGTGTAGCAACCGACGGTGGCAGCGCAGAGATACGAGCCGAGACTCCGTTCGGGTTGCTCGACGCCGCAGCGACGTCGCCCGCGGTCCTCGTTTCACGCGGGGCTGCAACCGGATCCTGCCCGGCGGGCGGTTTTCCGCTCAAGATTCACGCGAAGACGCCTCACACTATCCACGTACCGGCGGAGCCTAGTGTGCTGTTAGCTCGGCGCGCTGGCTCCGGTATCGTCCTCGCTTGGGCGGCACCCGAGAGCTGCAAGCGTCGAGTGCGATGGCTGGTCTACACGCAGCGCTTGGCGCTCGACGGCACGCCGGTCGACAGACCCATCGCTCTCGTCGACGCCGACCATGTGGCGATGGCGAGCGACGGCAACCAGCTGAGAATCTGGCTTCGCACACCTTCGGGTCTCACGGCGCTCCGGTACCGATGTGACTAAGTTGGGTACCGATGTGACAAAGTAGAGTCGCTCGACGCTATACAGAGTTGCGTTGAGTACGCCCCGTCACCACGGAGCCCGCGTTCGGCTTCCAACCGAGTCGCTCATGGCACCATGGCCAGTCCTGCAGAGTCAGCGCGCCGGTTCCCGCGGCAAGCACCAATGCGCGCACAGCGTCGCCGGTCGCGACCCCTTGCGCAACCAGGCCCAGCAGTGCGTCGTCGACGTGCCGCGTATCCTCGAGCAGGCTGAGCGCCAGTGACTCGGGCAAATGTTCAACGTGCCGCGCCGTGCGGCGCGCAGTTCGAGGCAGGATCGCTGTCGACACCATCGGCGCCAGCAGTGACGTGAGCTCGTCGTCTCCGTAGCATTCGACGAGCAACCGTCGGAGCAGCTCCAGGCCGGCAGTGGGCGGCAGGCTCAGCGACGGGCATCGCACGCCAGCATAGAAGCGTAATGTGCACTTCCGGAGCCGACCGACCTTGAGCAGGCGGTCTGCGACGACCATCTGCAGGGACCGCAGCACCTGAGCGGGTTTGAGCAGGCCCTCGATCACCAGCTGTCGACCCAAGGGGCGCTCAGCTACCGCCGCAGACTCCACGATGCGCTGGACGTTTGCGGCGCTGAGCAGCCGCCGCCTGATCAGCAGTTGCCCGAACAGCTCACTTGCTTCGATCGCGCTGAGCCACACTGGAACGCCGCGGTCAAAAAACACGCGTCGCGTCCCTTC
>JAUIKB010000084.1 GCA_030430975.1 Polyangia bacterium | reverse complement strand
CCGAGAGCGAGCTGTTCGGCCATCGGCGAGGCGCGTTTTCAGGCGCCGTGGCGGATCGCGCCGGCGCGTTTCAGCGCGCCCACGGCGGCACGCTGTTTCTCGATGAGCTCGGCGAGCTGCCGCTCGAACTGCAGCCGAAGCTGCTGCGCGTCTTGGAGACCGGCGACATGCGCGCGGTGGGCGATGACACGCGTCGAAACGTCAACATTCGGTTGATCGCCGCCACCAATCGCGATTTGCGCGCCGAGGTTCGACGCGGTCGCTTTCGCGAAGACCTGTTGTATCGGCTCGACGTGGTGACGATCCGCCTGCCGCCGCTCCGCGAGCGCTTCGAAGATATTCCCGGCCTGGTGGCGCGATTGCTGCAAGGACAAGCCGAAGAGCCGGTGGTCGTCGACGGACCCAATCTTCAGCGCCTGATGGCGCACACGTGGCCCGGCAACGTACGCGAGCTGCGCAACGTCTTGGATCGCGCCGTCGCGCTCAGCGAACGACCGGTTCGGTTCGACTCGCTGGTGTTCAATCTAGGCGCACCGGATGCGGCGCCGTCGACGATCGGCGGAGCGTTCCCTGGCGTGGCCGCTCCGATGCCCTACAAGCAGGCGAAGGACCAGCTGCTGGAGGACTTCGAACGAGCCTACGTCGACGCGCTGTTGTCGCGACACGGCGGCAACCACACGCAGGCGGCTAGCGCTGCCGGGCTCAGCCGTAAGCACCTCTACGATCTGATCAAGAAGCATCATCGGAGATGACGCGACGATCGTTACGTGGAGGTGACGGCGCACGCCGCACACGGCACCTGCGCGTAGCGTCCGAGGCGCGAATTGCCGCAGTTCGGCTTGGCCCGAGGGTTGCAAAAGGCTCGGGCATGAAGCATTCACACAAGCACCCAGTCAAAGCCGCCGCCGTGTTGGCAACCCTCGGTCTCGCCGTCGCAAGCGCCGGTCCCGCAGCGGCGGAACAGAGCCAGCTTTCGACGTCGATCAAGACGTTCGACGTGAAGGTGGAGCTCTCGTCGAAAGCTGACGAAAAGCCCGCCGAGGGTGACTCCGGCACCTCGGCAGCGAGCCTGTTTCGGGCGGTACCCGAGACCGTCACCATCAGCGCAGGGTCGGGGGTGAAGCTCTCGCGATCAGCTCGAGCCCGAGGCAGCGACCGTCTGAGTTTCAGCACCGGTGGCAAGAGCACGTGCGTGACCGTGTATGCGAGTCAGCGCGACGCTGGCGTCGTCCCGCTACAGTACAGCTTCGTCAAGAAGGGCGACAAGGATCCCTGCACCGGTCAGGCGGTGACCAAGCCGATCGCTGACTTCACCACGCCCAGTCCCGAACCTCTCGCGTGGGTGCATACCTATTGGAAGCTGAAG
Source organism: Polyangia bacterium (assembly GCA_030430975.1). Classification (GTDB taxonomy): domain Bacteria; phylum Myxococcota_A; class Polyangia; order Polyangiales; family Polyangiaceae; genus JAUIKB01. The sequence continues at coordinate 9,636 of JAUIKB010000084.1, read as the reverse complement.
TGCAGCAACGGAAAGTGCCACTGGATCAAGGTCAAGTGCCATCACGCCGAGGGTATCGACTAGGCCGTCCCGTCACCCTCCATGCCGGCTCCCGGCTTCATAACTCGCTCCCCTGAACGGACGGAAGTGCAGTAGACTGACGTGTAGAGTCATGGGGGCGAATCAGGCGAGCTGCACGCGCATCGGCAACGGTGTGGGGTTTGTGCTTATCGGTGACATTGCGGCCATCTATTACTCCAAGACGCCGAGCGTCACCGACGTGCTGATCCTTGGGGACTGGATCGATGAACTCGCTCCCGAAGGCGAGCTGATGGTTGTGCAACTCATCGGAGCCAACCACCCGCTGCCGGGACGCGCTGCTCAAGCGGCGGGTGCGGACCTGATCCGTCGGCTGGGCGTTCGCCTGCGGGTCGTGATCGCGTACACCATGGGCGATGGCTTTCGCGCGATCGCGGTTCGATCGGTCCTCCGACTCGTGTCGATGCTGTCACGAAGTCCTCAGGTGATGGTCGAATCGATGGACGCGCTGGTCGCCCAGATCGTCCACCATGCGTCAGCCGATACCCCTACGCCGAAGCAGGTCGTGGCCAGCCTGGAGCAGCTGATGGATGAGACCGACGCGAGTGCGAAGTCGGCGTAGCCGGCGCGATCTCGAAGGGTCGTCGGCCGAGACCTCAAGGTTTGAGCATCACGTCCCAGTCGGGACGAAAGCGGTAGTTCGAGCCCACGGTTTCCAGGACGTCTGCGAGCCCTAGTTGTCTCAGCGTGGCGATCGTGACGCGCAGGCGATTACGTCCAGACTTTGCGTCCATGCGCTCGCCGGGCCACAGGCGTTCACCTAGCGCGTCGAAGTCGAGCGGCAGTTCGGTCGAGCGATGGCGGACCGCCAGCGCCACGACCGCCCGGGCGAGCACTGGGCGTCGCGCGAGCGTGACCGGGAACCGAAATCCGACTTGCACCGTCTTGCCGTCTTCGGCAACCCGCAGCCGGCGCCACGGATGGGTGCGAAGAGATATCGATAGGTCCAAGCATTCGAACGTCTGCAGGTCAGCGATCCTCAGCAGCTCTTCGGCGAGTTCGGTGTCGAGCGCCTTGCCACGCTGGTCGAGATGCACGCGTTGGATCGCTAGGTGTTTTTCCAGCGGTTCGCTCTGCAGCTCGACCGCGAGATCGCCGGCCGTGGCGAACAGCGTCCGCGCCCGCCGCGTGGCTCCTTGTTTCGCGCGCAGTCCTGCCAGGAAGCCGATGCACAGGGTCCGATAGTAGCCCTCACCCATCGCGCTGAGCTCGTCGACGGCGCCCTGCAGGTGGGTTGCGGCTGTCTCGTCCTGGGTTTCGACATCGAGCATCCCTCGGTAACCCAGAGCCACCGCGGCGTTCTTAGTCATCCCCGCCCGAAGGAACTGTTCGCGGGCCAAGTCGTAGCGCTCCGCTAGCGTGTCGAGCGTGCCGCGAACATGCTCGACCAGCGCGAGCACTCCGGTGGCGATAGCCTTAGCCTGCAAATCGCCAACCTGGGCGCCCGTCGAGGCGGCCTCGAGCGCGTGCACGTAGGCGTCTTGCAGAGTCGACGGTTGCAGCAGGCATTGCGAAAGCGACAGGTTCGCGAGCGCGAGTTCGCGTTCGCATGCGGCCTCGCGCGCCAGAGCCACCGCGTGTTCAAGTGCGGTGCGAGCGCGATCTAGATCGCCGACCCGTTCCAGCGCCTGCCCCAAGGCAGCTTGCGCGCGGGCTTGGTCGACGTGGTCGGCGCTTTCGGCCGCGCGGGCGGCGGCGTGGGCGGCGTCGAGGGCGCTCTGAGCGCCGCCCTGACCGTGGGCGTTGCGCGCCAACAAGAGCGAGGTGACAACCGGGTCGTCCCCTATGTGCGCCACGGCTTCGGCCGCTTCGTCGAAGCGGCCTAGCGACTGCAACGCCGTGGCGTAGCAGGCCCAGGCGGCGGCGGGGACCGATGCTGGATCGGTTGTCGATGCCGTGGCCTCGAACCGCTTTGCAGCGCGCTCCAGCCCGCCTTCGGCGAGTGCCGTTTCCAGAAAGCCCCAAGCTGCACTCGGCGCCTGGGCCATTCCTCGCTCGGCCACGGCTTCCAGGTTGGCCCGGGCTCCGCTGAGCGCCGCCAGCGCTTCAGTCGCTCGCGGTCCCCAACACTGCGGCGCCCAGCGCGCAGCGAGCGTGCCGTAGTGCTCGGCGTGTCGCCGGTGCAAGGCGTCGCTGGACTGGAGTTGCTGCGCGGCAAATTCGCGCAGATACCGCAACACGACAAACCGAGAGCGCGCCGGATCAAACTGGATCCACGATTTCGCGCACAGCTGACTCAGCGTGGCGGATGCGTCGCGCTGCAAGATGGTCTCGGCGCTCTCAAAGCTGAATCCGTCGCGAAACACGCTCACCTCCGCCAGGGTTGAGCGTTGCGTCTCGTCGAGGGCTTCCCATTCGGCTCGCAAGCGCTGCGCGAGCGTCCCATCCTCGTCGAGAAACGCCAGATCGGTCGCGATGCGTTTCTGCACCTCCTCTGCGCCAAACAGCGCGACCTTGCGACCCGCCGCATCCAGCAGCCACGGCACACCGTCGAGTCGGCGCGCGATGTCGATAAGCGCAGATGGCGACGGATCCAAGCCAGCCCGACGTCGCACGGCCGCCAGGCGCAGTGCCTCCACGGCGAGGCTCGACCCAGGAGGTCGATCGACGTCGGGGAGCGCTAGAGGCGGCACGACGACGACACGTTCTGTCGCCAGCTCTAGCGCTTCCGACGCGATCGCCAGCACTCGCCGACCGCGTTCTTCGGCCAGGTGTTCGGCGACTGCCCCGGCGCCGTCGCGGCTGGGAGCTCTCACCCGCACGGTCAAGAACGGCCGCTCGGCGTCGTCGGCTGCATCGGCCATCGCGGCGACCGTTGTCTTCCCGATGCCTGGTGGACCGATCAGCGTGACGAGTCGTGAGTGGTCGAACGCCGCCAGGATGAGCTGAACGATCTTGGGGCGCGGCACGAAGCCCGCTAGCTCAGACGCTGGATTTAATCCCATATAATTCGAATCCGTGGGGTGATTCTCACAGATTGGCGGCGTGAAACGATACCACCTGAGACGCGGCCGGGCCGATGGCTAGGCCGGTCATCGAATTCACGCGCAGTGACGATGGGGCGCGACTAGCGTGGACTCAGCGCGGTCGTTCAGGACGCACCTTGGTGGATGTTCCAGGGGTCTTGTTGGGTGGTTTAACGTCTCCCGCCGTGGACCCCGATACCGAGCGCTTCTACTCGGTGCTCGCTCGTCACGCGCGGGTGGTGTCGTTCGACTTCCGCGGCTGCGGCGTGTCGGATCGCAGCCGCACCGATCTGAGTCTCGATGAGTATGTGCGCGACATTGCGGCGATCGTACGAGGCGTTGGCGGTCCGGTCGACCTGCTGGCGTCCTTTCACGGAGCCGCGCCTGCGATCGCCTTCGCCGCGCAGCAGCCGTCGGCGGTCGATCGACTTGTATTGTGGGCGCCGTACCTTTCGGGCTCAGAATGGGCGTCCGCGTCGAAGGTGGTGCTAGCGCGCGGGATTCTGGCGTCCGACTACGCCGTCTGGACGGAGGCGATCGCGCGCTGGTCGGGTCTGCAGAGCGCCAGCGCGATGGACCGACTGACCGACTGCTTCCAGCGCAACCTGCCTCAGGAGACCTTGGAAGCACTGATCCGCGCGCTCGACACGGTCGATGTGGCCGCCGCGGCACGGACTCTCGACGTGCCGACCCTCGTGCTCGACGCACGGGGCTCCACGCTGGTGCCCAACCCGTTGGTCGACGCTGTGGCGGAGGCGATTCCCGGCGCAGTTCTCAAGCGGATCGACGGACAGCACGCACTGCCTCAATTCGATACCTCAGGTCGTAGCGCTCGGGCCGTATTGGCCTGGTTGGGGTTCGACGTGATGGAGCCAGCGGCCTCGGCAGCGAGCGCAGAAGTGGCTAGCCTGACGATCGAAGTCGGGCGGGACGGCTTGTGGTTTCGCATGCGGGACTCGCCTGCCGTCGACCTGCGACGGCGCCGCACGCTCAGCGCGATTCTGGCCGCGTTGGCAGACGTCCACCAAAGCGCACCGGGTACGGCGCTCACGGTTGAGCAGCTGTTAGAAGTCGCCTGGCCGAACACGCGCCTCCAGCCTTCAGCTGCGGCTCATCGCGTGTACGTCGCTATAGCCGAGTTGAGAAAGCTCGGCTTGCGCGGTGCGTTGACCCGACATGGCGCTGGCTATCTGATCGAGCCTGGCGTGCAGCTGCAGCGGTCGCCGGATGCAAATATCATGAGGAAACCACAGGAGATTTGAGAACATTTGAGATGCCGGCCTAACCGTGAGTCATAGGCTCATCCCTCGCAGAACCGACGAACAACGGAGGACGGCAGGGTGATGATTGGACAAAAGAAGGTGGGCTGGTGTCAGAGACTGGGGATCGCGACGCTGGCGATGATCAGCGCGGCGTGCAACTCGGCAGCAGACGCGGAGTCCCCCGCCACCGGTGGAGGTTCGCCTGGCGGTTCTGGCGGTTCAGCTGATAGCGGCGGCCTCGGTGGATTTGGCGGTCTGGGACCTGGCGGATCGCTAGGATTCGGCGGCATGTCTTCGGGTGGGAGCGGCGCGCTCGGTGGCGGCGGCTCGGGTGGCAGCGGCGCAACCAGCGGGACTGGCGGGTCCGGCGGACAAGGTGGTTCCGGTGCATCCGGCGGCTCCGCGGGCGTGGGCGGTTCCGGTGGCGCGTCGACGCTGCCCAACGGTGACGCGTGTACGATCGGTACCGAGTGCAGCAGTGGATTCTGTGTCGACGCCGTGTGTTGTGAGGTGGCGTGCACGGGCGAGTGCCTGAGTTGTGATCAACCGTCGGCGGCCGGCTTGTGTCCCCCCACCGCGCCGGGCACCAATCCCGGCAACGCATGTGGCGCGGGCGTGTGCGATGGCACCGGCGCGTGCGCGACCGGTGGCGAGGTATGGAGTTTCGGGTTTCCGGACACGGAAGCGGCAGCCACCAGCTCTGCGCTGGTTCAGGGCGTCGCGGTCAACAGTAGCGGCGAGGTGTACGCAGCAGGCGACTTCTCCGGGAGCATTCAGTTCGGGACGTATCAACTCACGAGCGTCGGCGGCAGTCAGGATCTGTTCGTCGCGAAGCTCAGCGCCTCGGGCGTGGTGCTCTGGGCGAAGGCGTTTGGAGGCAAGTCGGATGACTCCGCATCGAGCATCGCCGTGCATCCCGACGGTGGGGTCGTCGTAGCAACCACTTTGCGCGACAAAGCGGCGGTCGGCGCATCCAAGCCGTACGTGACGTCGACGGCGACCGACTCCGACGGAGTCGTGTTGCGCTACTCTGCCGATGGCGACTACATCTGGCACGCCGCGCTTTCGGGTGTCGCCAATGCCCGAGCGATCGGTATTGCCACGAACGGCGCGGGCGACATCGTCGTGACCGGCGACTACTCAGGCACCGCGACGTTCGAGGGCGTGGCGTTGCCGTTACTGGCCGGATCGCCCGGCTTCGTGGCGCGACTGAACTCCAAGGGCAAACCGCAGTGGGCGAAGGGACTGTTCGCGACGGCTGCAGGCGAGGGCTCGGTCGGCCGGTCGATCGCGGTGACGTCTATGAACGAGGTGCTGTTGACCGGGGCCCACTCGCCGGGCGCATTGGCCTCGAACGTGTACATCGGCAGCTTTGCGCTTGGCGACGGCACCGTGAACTACGAACGACACTTTGGCGGGATCGAGCGGGACAAGGGTCAGGCGATCGCGGTGAGTGGCGACGGCGGGTTCTGGGCGACAGGTTACTTTACCACCGAGATAGATTTTAGCAGTGCGGCGACGCCGGATCCGAGCTGCAAGCTGGTTTCGTCCGGCTTTGACAATTCTAGCGCGGCAACGATCGATGCGACGAAGGCGTACCGTGACATCTACGCGGTAAAGTTCGACACGGTCGGCGCGCCGATTCTGTGCAGGTCGTATGGTTCGTTCAACGCTTCGCCTGGCCTCGGCTTCGCGGCTCATCAGGATACCGGTCATGGAATCGCCGTCGACTCCAGCCACAACGTGCTGATCACTGGCAGGTTCCGTAACGTAGTCGACTTTGGGGGCGGCGCGCGGACAGCGACCGGCGCATCGTTCGATCTATTCGCCCTCAAACTGAGCTCGTCTGGAACGTACCTTTGGGACAAGTCGTGCGGCAGCGCTGGCAATGACAACGCCTACGCAGCGGCGTTCGACGCGAGCGGCCATCCTATCGTTGCGGGAACGTACGGCGGGGCGACGAACTGCTTCGCCGGCAACTGGCTGACGCCGAACGGAACGGCGCCGTTCGTGGCGAAATTGGAACCATAGGCGTCTCATGCGGCGATCGTCTTATCGAGTGGGGTTCCACGCAGCGGTTGCGCTGTGCGCACTGTCGGCCTGCGCCAGCTTTGAAGAGGGTGTCCGACCCGACAGCAGCGGTGGGGCAACGTCCGAAGGAGGCACGTCTTCCGTCGGCGGGTCCCTGCCGTGGCCGATGGGCGGCGCCAGTCCCGGTGGCGCGGGTGCCGGCGCCGTAGCGGGACTTGGCGGCGTCAGCGGGATGGGTGGCACGGCCGGTTTGGGCGGTGCCGCCGGTGGTGCAGGAACGAGTGTCGGGGGCGCAGCCGGCAGTGCAGGAACGAGTGTCGGGGGCGCAGCCGGCAGTGCAGGCACGAGCGCCGGTGGCGCGGCCGGCGCCGGTGGTGCCGGCATGGGAGGTGGTGCCGGGTCGATGGGTGGTGGCGGCGGAGTCGGTGGAACGGGGGGCTCGTCCTGGCGCCGCTACGAGCTTCAGCTGGGCAGCACGGTTTGGACCAACACGGCGCTCGATCAGGTTTGGGTGGGCGCTAATGCCCCCCCGGCGACCGGTATCTTGGCCGCCACCGAACTCGAGTATTTCGACGAGCTACTGGTGTTCGCCGATGACGGTTTCGCGTATCGGCGAGCTGCAGGCGTTTGGCAGCCTCGCGAGTCGATCGCAGCCTCATGGCCGGAGCTGACAAATCCAATTCAGTCGCTCTACCATCTTCCCGATCGTGACGATTCCACCGTGGAAGGGCTCACCTTTACGGTGAAGCCCAACGCGGTGCTGTATCGGTATCTCGGTGGCGGCGCCAAGACGTATGAGGCGACCGTGACGCTTCAGGATGAACCGAACGGAGCGCCGCATGCGACCCGCACCGGTCTGAGCGTCTTTACTCTTTCCGACGTCGCGCTATCGACTACGTCGGCGGACTGGTGGGTCACCTACCTACCGTTCGATGACGGCAACGTCTATCGCGTCAACGCGTTGCCCGCATGGAGTGGCGGTCCGGCTTCGACCAGCGAGCACTTCGCGTTTTCAACGGCGCCCGCGCTCGGATCCAGGCTGGCGGCGTACTACGACCGTAGCGGTGATCGTATCGTGGTGATCGGACCCTAGGGGGCGATTCTCCGGAACTCTCGCGGAGAGTAGCTGAGCTCCGACGACTCGAATCCCACTATTGGGATTCGACGCGGCTCCTGCGATGAATGGTACCCGCGCGGATGCAACTCACGACCGCATGATCGGTGGACCGAAGTGGATCTTAGTGTGGCTCGCCAGCGCGGCGGCCGTGACGTTTGGGTGCAGTGACTCGACGACCGGCGGTGGAGGCGCGACCGGCGGTGGAGGCGTGACCGGCGGTAGTGGCGGGTCCGGCGGTAGCACCGCGGGTACTTCCAGCGGCGGAATGTCCGGTAACGCAGGCACTGGCGCAGGCGGTCCGGGTGGTGTGGGCGGCGTCAGCGCGGGCGGTACCGCCGGAGCGTCATCCGGTGGCTCCGGCGCGGCCACGGGCGGAGCCGCGGGCATGGGTGCTGCGGGTGGTTCCGGTGGCGGCGCTGCGGGCATGGCCGGTTCGGGCGGGTTCGCCGGCGTCGGCGGCTCGACGGGAGTCGGCGTTCCGCTGCCGCCTGACGGTTCGGTATTGTGTGGCTCCGGTGAATTCACCGGGGCAGAAGCTCAGGCGGCCTGCCAAGTGCCGCCAAGCCTCGGCAGCCTGCACCCCTCGTATCCGCCGTTGTGTTCGTTGCTGCAAACCGAGGGTGGCCGGTGGGAAGCGTGGTGCGAAGGTTCGCGACCGATCTATGTGTGGGTGAAGTTCGACCAAGTCTCGGTGTCGGATTGTCGAATGGTCCCCGACATACTGTTCAGTCACACCGAGTATCGCTTTGGCAACGGCGGTCTGAGTACGTCGCCTAACGAAGCCCCGCCATACAACAGCGGCAGCATCCGGATCGATGCATCGCCCGACGACATGGGCGTCCACATGCGCGTCAGCAACGCGGACGGTGCGTCCGGAACCGGGCACCTGTGGCTCGCGGCGCAAGGCGATTGCGGCAACATGGCTACGGACACCAAGGGGACGGTGATCGGCGTCGCGTTCGATTGGAGTGGATGACGCACTCCAGCGCCGCGTCGCTGACGTCGTCGTCCGTGCGCGGCCGTTCCCGTCGCGCGGAGCAACGCCGACGCTGGCCGCGACCGGCGACTTCATCGGCGCTCGACCGTCTTTCGTCAAGGCGGGCTGGGTGCCTCTCGTCGACGTTTTCCCTTCACCGATGAACTGGATTCGCACGTCGTCACTTCAGCCTCGCGAGGAACGCCGGTACCCTTGTGGCTCACCATGCAGCGGGGATTCGGACTAGTCGGTGTAGCGCTGCTCGCTGCGTGCGCGCCCACCCCGCACGTCACGCGTCCCGAGGTGACGGTACCGGCTGCCCAAGTCGACGAGACGGCGCCGACGGTGACGGTCGAGCTCGAGGCGTTCGTACCCGACCTGCCGCTGCATCCGCAGCACACCGTGTTGCTCGAGCCGGGCGGCCATGTGGCGCGTTGGTCGCCCACGGCTCCCGCAAGGTTTCGCGCGCTCGAGCCGGATGCGGTGTTCAGTGTCCGTGTGTTGGACGCGCTGATCGAGCCGACGAGCCCGCTCAAGCCGGGTGCGCGTACCGTCGTGCCTGCGATCTCTCTCGCGCCGCTGCGATCACCCGACCAAAAGCGCGAGCATATCCGGCTGTTCGTCGATCTACGTGACGCCGCACGGCCACATCTCGAGTGGCGGCGGTTTGACGGGTTGCTGAAGCGGCGGCCGTTTGCGACTGACGTTGAGAAGCAAGCGTCCGAGGTGCGCGCGGTGTGGGAACAGCACGACGCACGCGAGCCAGTTCCGCTGCGCCATCTGACGACTCTTCTCGTGGGACCCGACACCACGCTGAAAGCGGTACGCGACATGGCGGAGGTGGTGCGCGGCTGGCACTCGGGTCCGAAGCCGGCCGTCGTTCAGGTTAGCCGTTACGGTTGGTACTACGGCGCGTTGCCGTCGGTCGACGCGCGAGTGGCCGCGTGGCGCAACCCGGTGAAGCGTTTCGACGTCACGCTGAGCGACCACTCGGGTGATGTGACGGTCGGCGTCGCGCGCGCAGCGCTGCTGGAGGTCGCGCTTTCGCTCCACGCGTGCCCTCAGCATCGTGACGCGACGTTCGACGAAGCGTTACCGATCGAGCTTCGCGCGCTGAGCGCGGGCCGGATTCACGCCGCGGTGATCCGGCGCTTCCGGGAGGGCGAACAACGTGGGTCGAAGTGCACCGATTACGATGAATCGATG
>JAUIKB010001134.1 GCA_030430975.1 Polyangia bacterium | reverse complement strand
GCCAGGTCGGTGCAATCCGACGTTCTGTCCGACGACCGGGCCCGGCGTCACGTGCTGCGTGAACCCTTACGGTCCGTGTGGGATGGATTCAGGGATGGGATGTGGGGCAACATCGGGTCCGTGCGATCCGGCGTTTTGTCCGACCACGGGAATCGGCATGCCGTGTTGTGTGTCGTCGAATGGTCCATGCGGTTCCGACCAAGGTGACGGCATGGGCTGCGTGCCGGGTGCCGGAGCTGGTACGTGCGATCCAGCGTTCTGTCCGTCGGTTCCGGGAGGCACGCCGTGCTGCGTGGCGCCCGATGGTCCGTGCGGTATCGACACGGGGTCGGGGTGCGCCAAGCCGGCGGACATGTGACGCGGGCTAAGCGACGGCGTGGCCTCGGCAAGTGCTAGGCGGCGTGTGTCGCCGATGTTCGCGGCCGCTCGGGCGGGGCCGCGGCCGGCGTGAGGCAAGCGGTGTGAAGAAATTCAATTGTCCCCGATCTCCAATGACCCGGGCCTAGGACGACGTGGCGTGCGGGTGGTGGCCGCGTTCCGTTGACGCGATGCGGCGCGGCGCATCATCTTGTGTGTGAGTCGGGTGGGTACGTTGACGAGGCCCCCTGCGAACCTTAGCTTTGTAGTCCGTGGCTGCACCGAGCGGCACGGGAGCCGTTATGGCCCGCGCTGCACTTCCGCTTTGGCTTCGCACTTCACTCATTTGGCAGTGGTGCGTGTTGCTGATGCTGGTGGTCAGTCCGATTGCGGCGGCGCCGACGATGGGCGCCCCCAAAAAGGCGACTCCCACGATGCCGGTGGCGCCGCCTGGCGACGCTCCGGATGTCGTCTCGGATCAGGTCAAGCTGCCGGCGATCCCGTCGAGCTACAACGAACTCGACGGTGGGTGGATTCGGTTCGCGTACCCGCCGGAGGTCCGCGAGCGCGTGCAGCCATTGATCAAGCAGTCGGAAGCGGTGCGCTCTGATCTAGCGCGGCGGCTGGGCCAAAAGGTGCTCACGCCCGGCGAGGGTCCGCTGCAGGTTATCGTGGCGCGCACCCCCGGTGAGATGGCGACGTTCGCTCCCGAGGGCATGCCGTTTCCGAAGTACGCGGCGGGCGTGGCCTACTCGCGGCTGAGGTTGGTACTGTTGACCATCGACCCGCTGTATCCGAGCGCCGATCACGACCTGGCGGAGATCTACCGGCACGAGTTGGCTCACGTCGCGATCTTTGACGCGACCGCGGGCAAGGGCGTGCCGCGGTGGTTCAACGAAGGCTTTGCGGTGTACGCGTCGGGCGAGGCGTCGGCGAAGCGCCTGCAGACGCTGTGGACGGCGACGCTGGCGGATACGTTGATCCCGCTTCGCCAGCTCGCGCGGACGTTTCCCGCCGATCCGTCCACCGCGCAGGTTGCGTACGCAGAGGCGGCGGATGTGATTCGGTTTCTTGCGCGGACTCAGGACGAGATCCGTTTTCAGCGCCTGATCGCGAAGATCCGCAGCGGCAAACGCTTTGAGACTTCGCTTCGCGAATCATACGGGATCGAGCTCGCGACGCTTGAGCACGAGTGGCGTCAAGACGTAGCCAAGCGCTACACGTTTTGGCCGGTGCTGTTCAGCGGCTCGGTGGTTTGGTTCGGCGCGATCGGACTGTTCATGGTCGCGTGGCGGCGTCGTCGTAAGAAGCACAAGGACACGCTCGACCGCTGGGCGGAAGTGACGCTTGAACCAGTTGGAGTATCGGAAGGGTCCGCCCTGGGGCGACTGCCACACGTAGTCGTCGGCGTGGTGCCGCGCCAGGTGTTCGGCCACCTCGGGGGCGAGTCCGTAGTGACTTTCCAGCTCGCCGGCCAGGCTGGTAGACGGTGACATCGAACTGTTCAGGATCCGCCGCGTCAGGCGCGAAAAGTGGATCAGGTACTTCGAGGCGGCCTGCCGCTGGTCGAGGTTGATCAGACTCTCGATAGCATTCAGGCTGTTCGAAAAGAAATGCGGATTGATCTGCGCCCGCAGGGCTTCCATCCGCGCTTCCAGTCGTTTCTGCTTCTGCTTTTGAAACAGCAACAGGAAGATCA
>JAUIKB010000083.1 GCA_030430975.1 Polyangia bacterium | reverse complement strand
GCGTCGGCTTCGTCTTTGGCTAACAGCCGCGCTCCGCGATCGACGATCGTGACGCGAGAACCGAGGCGACGAAATGCCTGGGCTAGCTCGCAGCCGATCGGACCGCCGCCGATCACGATCAGGTGTTCGGGACGTTCGGTCAGCGAGAAGATCGTCTCGTTGGTGTGTGCTTCGACCTCACCCAAGCCGTCGATCGGCGGCAACACCGGCTTGCCGCCCGTGGCGATCACGGCGCGGCGAAAGTTCAGCGTCGCGCCATTCACCTCGATCGCGTCAGGACCGGTGAAGGTTCCGTGCCCCAGGAACACGTCGATGCCGGCGTCGCGAAACCGCGTCGCCGAGTCGTGTGGCGCGATCGTCGCGCGGGCCTCGCGGACTCGCTGCATGGCTTTGGCGAAGTCGACGCCCGACTCTAGGCGTGCACCCAGCTCCTGTGCCTCGTTGAGCGCGTGCGCCAGGTGCGCCGAACTCAGCAGCGCCTTCGAAGGCACGCATCCAAAGTTGAGGCAATCGCCGCCCAGCAGGTGCTGCTCGACCAGCGCCACCTTCGCGCCGAGACCGGCTGCCCCCATCGCCGACACCAGCCCCGCCGAGCCGCCGCCGATCACCACCAGATTGTAGCGTGGTGCAGGGGTCGGTGGCTCCCAGTCGCGCGGAGCGACGTGTTCGAGCCACGAGCGGTTGGTCAAGGTCTGCTCTGCCAACTAGACGTCCACGGCACCTATACGCTGCACCACTGTAGCCCACTCAGGCATCCAAGCCGGACGGGCAGAGGTGACCGCGTCGGCGGGAACGGGCTCGTAACGACTCATCCGGCGTGAGCATCGCATACGCTCAGTGGTTCGCCTCTGGTTCAGGCGAACCGCGGTTTCGTCAACGGAGACCGATACTGGGGCTACTTGACCATGTCGCGGTCGCAGGCAGCGCGGCGGACCCTCCGCCCGGCTGCACGTTCAGGCGATTGTTCAGCCGGGCCACGGTCGGCTGCGTCGTCGGGATCGCGCCGTTCTGTTGGACAGTGGTCAACAAGCACGCGCGCCCTACGCGCCGGTGCGGCCGGCTTGACGCATCGTGTCAGCTCGGATTGTTCGACATTCCGTGTCTTGCACGAATCGCCTGTGGCAGCAGACGGACCACGTGCTAGAAGCCGCGCGCGCTGGCTCACCCGAGTCGGTGCGAGGGGAATCGATAGGATAGATGAGCAAGTCGATAGATACCGACGTTCAAGCCGTAATCGACAGTGATGAGACCAGCGTCCGCTTCGTCGAGGCGGCCGATGGATCCCTCGGAGTTCTGGAGGTCCATGCTCCGAAAGTGTCGACGGCGCTAACCTCAATGTCCCAAGCACTGCAGCGTCACGACGTGCAGATTCGGCGCTGTGAAGCGAAACCCTATGGCAACCGCTTGCTGTGCTGGTTCGAGGTTGCCGAGCTGGACGGCATGCCGATTCCACGCTCGCGCTGGTTGGAGCTTCAAGTAGCGATCCTGGATGCGATCATGCCGGGCTCTGACCCGGTAGGTCAGGCGGCGCCGGGATCGGTTTCTTCGCCTGAAGAATCAGAAGCCTGGACTTAAATATCCGGAATCACAAAGATATTTTGTTTGTTTTGCACAGACCGGCCAGGTTCGCTAGCTTCCACGCCCCCCGACCCCCACGGAGATCCTGATGGCGCGCGTAACCGTTGAAGACTGCCTAGAAAAAGAAGAAAACCGTTTCGCGCTCGTCGTGCTGGCAGCTCGCCGCTGCCGGCAGCTAATCAAGGGTGGCGAACCGCAGGTTCAGTCGAAGAATCGCGCCGCCGTGACGAGCCTTCGCGAGATCGCCGCCGGCAAGGTGCGCTACCACCGCGACAGTCACGAGGTGGTTGTCGAGTGGATCGAAGAGCACCGCGTTCGCAATCAGGGTCTGTAGATTCCTGACGGTGGGGGCTCGCGCGGCCAAATACCCGCGCAGATAATCGACATCGATTCGCTCGGAGTTGCGGGCGATCTCGGTACGCTCGCGCCATACGCCGACGCGGACGCCTACGACCGGCGCTACCGGCGTCGTAGCCAGGACGTATCGTTCTACGTTGCGCGAGCCAAAGCGCTTAGGAGGCGCGCTCGCGGCGCGCCGATACTGGAGTACGGAGTCGGTACGGGGCGAGTCGCACTGGCTCTCGCGGGGGCGGGTCATGCCGTCATCGGCGTTGACCACTCTCGGCCCGCGCTGGAGCGGTTGAAGGCAAAACTGGTCCAAGGGCCCGCGGATCTGCGACGTCGAGTTCGACTGCGTCGCGGCGATATCCGCACGGTCAAGCTGTCGTCCGGGGGCGCGCCGCTTCAGGCGGAGCTCATCATCGCTCCGTTCAATGTGGTGCTGCACCTCTACTCACGCGCCGACTTCGCGAGATTCCTGAATCGCGTGCGGCAACATCTGTCGCCGACAGGCCGATTCGTCTTCGATTTTTCCGTTCCGCGCCCCGGCGATTTGCAACGCAACCCTGAGCGGCGGTACGCCGCCGGGAAGGTGTGGGACTCGATATCCGAGACCGAGCTGCGCGCGTACGAACGCTTCGAATACGATCCATTACGCCAGCTGTTGGTCGTGTGGACGGAACTTCAGCGTCCGGACGGCACAGTGATCGCGACCGAGCCGCTAGCACACCGTCAGATTTTCCCGCAGGAAATGATGGGGATACTCGAGACGGCCGGTTTCGGCGTCGTCCGCACCTGGCAAAACTTCGCCGCCCCCAACCCCGGTGAACCGCTCGACAGCCTGGCGTTCGAATGCCAACCGGCCGGCTAGCGAGGCCCTGAACATCGGGGACAATTGAACTTCTTCACAGCACGTGAGGACCGCCCCGGCCGCGAACCCGTGAGGGTGCGCCGGGCGCACGTCATGTCAGGCCTGGCTGGGACCTCCGGTTGCCCCGAGTTGGCCCCGAGTTGGCCCCGGACGCGCGGGGGCTTCCGTTAGCGGAGGCCCGGGTGTATAATCCGACATGGAGAATAAGAAACAGAGCTCGAAGACGAGCGCGGGGGGACGCAGTGCGCCTTCCCCCACCAACGGCACGTCGCGTGATCACGTGCCTTTTGAAGTGTTTCAGGCACTTCCCAAGACCGACCTGCATGTCCACTTGGACGGGTCGCTTCGCCTAGAAACGATCCTGGAACTCGCTCAAGAGGGCGGGATCGAACTTCCCGGAACCGACGTGGCCGGCCTGCGTAAGGCGATCGGCTGCGGCAACAATTTCGGCTCACTGGTCGAGTACCTACGCGGTTTCGATATCACCCTGCGCGTGATGCAGACTGAAGCGGCGCTGGAGCGCTGCGCGTTTGAGCTAGCCGAGGACGCGCACCGCGAGAACGTTCAGTACACCGAAGTTCGGTATGCGCCGATGCTGCACACGCAGCGCGGCTTGAAGCTCACCAAGGTGATCGAAGCCGTGCTCGCCGGTTTGCGTCGCGCGCGCGAGACCTACGGCATCAAGGCGAACGTGATCGTGTGCGGGATTCGCAACATTTCGCCTGAATCTTCGTACGAAATGGCGGAGCTGGCCGTCGCGTATAAGAACCGGGGTGTGGTGGGTTTCGATCTCGCCGGAGCCGAAGCAGACAATCCCGCGAAACACCATAAGGACGCATTTCAGCTGGTTCGGGACAACAACATTAACTGCACGATTCACGCTGGCGAGGCGTACGGACCGGAGTCGATCAGTCAGGCGATCCACGTCTGTGGCGCGCACCGCATCGGACACGGTTGTCGGCTCCGGGAGGATGGCGACCTGTTGCACTACCTGAACGACCATCGCATTCCGCTGGAGTGCTGTCCGTCGAGCAACGTTCAGACAGGTGCGGTCAAGGACTTCGATTCCCACCCGCTCAAGTTGTATTTCGATCTGGGATTGCGCATCACGATCAACACGGACAATCGGCTCATCACGGATACCACTGTCAGCAAGGAGCTGTTTCTGGTGCACCGCGACATGGGCATCCCGTTCACCGACGTTAAGAGCATGATCTTGGCGGGATTTAAGTCGAGCTTTCGACCGTTCCACGAGAAGCAGGCACAGCTGCGGAGCGTGGCCGCGGAGCTCGCCAAGTATGACGATGACGGGCACCTGATGGAGCCGGCCACGGCGGCGGCGTCCTCGGCCGCTAACGCGCGACCGACCAGCTCCGCCAAGGCATAGCCAGCGACAACCGAGCCGGACGCAGCATTCGCTGCGCCTGGCTTTGACTACAACGCGATACCGGCGCGCACGTCGTCGGTCTTATCGACGGATGCGAGCGTCTCGACCGCCGCCTTCACTTCGGGAGTGCGTTCGTCGGGCACACGCACCAGGAACCGCACGTACAGATCGCCGATCTTGTCCTTGCGCTTCACGCCCTTGCCCTTGAGGCGCACGACCTGACCGCTCTGGGCGCCCTTGGGGACCGTTAGCGTAACGTGGCCGTCGATCGTGGGCACGCGAACCTTACCACCTAGATATGCCTCAGGTACGGTGATGGGTAGGTCCAGATACAGATCGAGCCCGTCGCGTTCGAAGAACTTGTGCGGCTCAAGGCTGATCATGAGAATCAAGTCGCCCTTGGATCCGCCCGGGCCCGGCGCGCCGTGTCCCTTAACTCGAACCTTGTCGCCGTGTCCGGCGCCGGCAGGAATGCGGACCGTGACCGCTTCGGCTGCATCCTGGACACGGAGCTTGAGCGTCACTCCGCGTATGGCGTCGGCGAAGCCAACGCGCACTTCGCTCTGCACGTCGGCGCCGCCTCGACGAGGCGTTCTGGCGGCTCGACCGCCGCTGAACATGTCGCCGAACAGGTCGCCAAAACCGCCCGCCTGACCGCCGCCCCCGCCGCGGAACAAGTCCTCGAGGTTGACGCCCTGGCCGTAGTGAACGCGCCCGCCGGGGCTCGCCGCCCGCCGGTACGCCCGATACGCGTCCGCATCGAAACCTTCACGAAGGCCGTCCTCACCGAATTCGTCGTACAGCGCGCGTTTCTCTTTGTCGCTGAGTACCTGATTGGCGCGATTGACGCGCTTGAAGCGGGCCTCGGCCGCGTCGTCGCCCGGATTACGATCCGGATGCAGCTTGCCGGCGAGCTTTCGATACGCCTTCTTGATCTCGTCAGCAGTCGCGCTGCGCGAGACCCCTAGCTCCTTGTAGAAGTCTGTCGCCACCGCACCAACGTATGTCGTGGAAGCGAAAGATCAAGTCTTTGCGCGGTCTTCGAGGCGACCGTCGGCGTGGAGCGCGAACCGACCCCGCTGCCGATCGTGCACAGGTCCTGAAGACGGCCACGGCCAACCTCCGAACCCGGTGCGGCGGTAATCAGCGATCGCTTGTTGGATTTCTTGTGTCGAATTCATCACGAATGGTCCGTGGTTTACGACGGGTTCGCCTATCGGACAGCCTTGGAGCAGCAGCAGCTCGGCTTCTGTCTCGCCGTTCTCGAGTTCTAGTTCGGCATCCGGTTGGACGACGATCGCTCGTGGTTCCGTGAAGTGTTGACCGCCTACGGTGATGGAGGATCCGACGAAGAAATAAAGTACACGATTCGCGGACGGGTCAGCACCAGGGAGGGTGCATCTTGCTCCCGGATCCATCTTGAGCGTCCAGATCGCCACGTCGCTATCAGGATTCGCGGCATACGACTTTGGGGGTGGCGACGGCGGCGCGACATCCTGGAACCGGCCCGCGACTACCGTGACGGTGGTGCCACGTCCTTGACTGTCGACGATACGCTTGTGACCGATGTTCTCGGACCAGATCATCGTGAAGTGCGGGTCGACCATCTTGTGCTTGGCAGGGAGGTTGAGCCAGATCTGAAACAGCTCTGTCGGATTCGGTGCGTCCTGGTTGACGAGGGGGAACATCTCACAGTGCACGATGCCCGAACCCGCTGTCATCCACTGTGCGTCGCCGTGACCGAAGCGAGCGGTCGCACCCAGGGAGTCGCTGTGATCGATGTATCCGGAGCGAGCGAGGGTGACGGTTTCGAACCCGCGATGGGGATGCTGCGGGAACCCCGGGACCACGTCGCCGTGGTACATGCGCCAGCCGTCCTTGATGACGAAGTCGCTACCGATCTGCCGTCCGTCCAACGAAGCGTCGGGCCCTAGTTTTTCATTGCCCTGTGGATAGTCGTCCTTGTGGTGGACACAGAACAGGAACGGGTCGAGGGTTGCCCAGGGAAAACCGAGCGGGGCGCTTTCAATCACTGCGGACATGATTGGAATGTAATACCGAACAGACGGCGCGACTGTGCGCGTGACGAGACAGTCCGTTGCCCGTCAGTGGCTGAGCGATCGGCAAATAGAAGTGTAGTTTCAGTAAGTTAAGAAGCGAGCTTGACGTAGGGACAATTGGATTTCTTCACACCGCGCCGTACGGCATTGCCCAGGATTCGGGGCGGTTTGCCCTCCGGCCCGAACTTAGCGTTCCGTTGAACCTAGGAGCGGTCCTGCGCGGATTCGGGCTCGGACTCGGATTCGCCCTCGGACTCGTCCTCCTCTTTCCGTCGGCCCATGAACGCCACCAGTCCGGCCAGCACGAACGCCCCCGCGGCGTAGGCTGGCCCGGGCACGCCGGTAGGCTTCTCACCGCTGGCGGCGGCTTCGAACGCGTCGCGCAGCACGTCTTCCGGACGCGAGCCGATATACCGACGATCGCCGATGTACGTCGTGGGCAAGCCCTGCAGCCCCGCCGCCTCGAGGATCGCCATCTCCTTGCGCAATTCCGTCATTGTGGCGTCGGCTTTCATGCAGCGATCGAACTTCTGCATGTCCAGCTTCATGCCCACCGCCAGGCGCCGGTTGCCCTTGCTGCTCAAGTCGCTCGTGGCAAATAGCGCGTCCGCCATTTCCTCGCCGCGTTCCTGAGACTTCGCGCACAGGTACGCTAGCGCGGCGGTTTCGGCGTGGGGATGCATCTGCAGTGGCATGTTGAGGCGGACAAAGTTCACCTTGCCCGGGTAATCTTTGGCTACCTTTTTCAATACCGGATGTAGCTTCCGACAGAACGGACACTCGAAGTCAGCGAACTCGACCACGTTGATCTTGCCCGGCTGATAGAATGCGGCGACCTTTGGGTGCACCGGTGCCACAGGACGCAGCCTTGGCCAGAACAAGGGTGTACAGACTGCGATCAGGCCGAGCACGCTCCACGCCCACGTCTGGAGCAGCTGCGGTGGCTTGCCGGGCGACCGCTGGTACATGAACGCAAACCCGCCGGCCGCGATGGCGGCCACGTCCGTGGTGACGCACAGCCAGCAGAAGTGTTGGATGACGAACGCCTGCAGCACGATGAACACGAGCGCGGCTACGGTGCCGATATACGCGAGTGGCGGCAGGTACTTGCGGCGTGACTCCTCACCGATCAGCGAGACGATCAGTACCGAACCGAACCCCGCCAACCCGATGGCCGGAACGGGTATCGCACCGTTCAGCAAATAGCCGAATCCGCTGCCCCGAACCTTGGCGCATCCGCTGCCCGCGCCGCAAAACGCCTGGGCGGCGGTCGTGTAATCGACGTACAGGGCCGCACTTGCCGCGAGCGCGATCAACGTAACGATTCTGAGCAGTAGCAGACCTGGCACGGCGGGAAACCTAACCCGCCGTCAGCTGCGAGGCATCGTTATTTGGGTTGTTGGGGCCACGGCTGAGCTATGAGGGGCCATGGCTTTACCTAGTCGCGGCGACGTCGTTCGCTGCCTACTTGCTTCAAAACGCCCCCAGCATGCCCGCGACATCGCGGAGAAGTGCCGCGTGAACGAAGCGTCCTACAATCGATTTCTTGAACTGCTCGATACCCTCTCACTAGAGGGCACGGTGATCCGGACTTCCGGAAACCGTTACAAGGCTCAGCCCGAGGATGCTCTGGGCGGCAAAAAGGGTCGCTTCGAGGGCGTCCTCAGCATGCACCCGCGAGGCTTTGGATTCGTGTCAGCCCTCGATCACGACGACCTCTTCATCGCGCCTGACGGCATTGGCGCCGCCATGCACGGCGATACCGTCAGCGTCAGCGTGATCGGTCGCAACAAGCGCGGGTCCGAAGGCACCATCCACCGCGTCGTCAAGCGCCGGGAGGCACAGATTCCGGGGCTACTGCGTCGCAGCGGGCGAAGCAGCTGGCTTGAACCCGACGACGCGCGCGTGCGGGGTCCGATCGTCCTAAAGCTCGATCGGAAGTCGGACGCGAAGAACGGCGATGCCGCCGTCGTGAGAATCACCCGGCATCCAGAGAGCGCGGACGAGAATCCCGAGGGCGAGCTGGTCGCGATTCTCGGCACACCGGGCGACCCTCATACGGAGGTTGCCAAGATCCTCATGCGTGAGGAGATCTCCGAAGAGCACACACCGGAAGCCACGAAAGAAGCGGAGGTGATGGCGGCCAAACTACGCCGCGCGTCGACGGAAGGTCGAATGGATCTGCGCGACGTACCCCTTCCGACCATCGACCCAGAAGACGCGCGCGACCACGACGATGCGTTGTGGGTAGAACGCACGACTGACGGCTATCGCGCGTGGATCGCGATCGCCGACGTATCTGAATACGTGCAGCCCGACACGGCCCTGGACACTGCGGCTCTGGAGCGTGGCTGTACCGTGTACCTTCCGGACCGAGCGATTCCGATGCTGCCGTCAGCGCTGGCCGCGGACCTGTGCTCACTGATGCCCGACCGTGACCGGCTGTGTCTGTGCGTGATCGCGGATCTCGACCGACAGGGCAAAGTCAAACGCTTCAAGGTTGTCGAAGGCATCATGCGATCGGCGGCGATGCTCACGTACCCGGGGGTCGCGCGCACGCTCGGATTCACCGACAAGCCGCCGCGCAGCACGCAAGCGGAGGCGATGAAGAAGGGTCTCAAGACCCTCGACGATCTGGCGCGCAAGCTGCGCAAACGTCGCATGGGTCGCGGGGCGCTCGACCTCGATCTGCCGGAGCCAAAGCTGACCTTGGACGACGAGGGCATGCCGGTCGACTGTCAGCGACGTTCCGGCGACCCGGGCATCAAGCGCGCGTACCAAATGGTCGAGGAGATGATGCTGCTGGCGAACGAGCTCGTCGCCCAGTGGCTCGCCAAGCGCAAATGTCCGGCGGTGTACCGTATTCACGGCCGCCCAGACGAAGAGAAGCTCGAACGCCTTGGTAAGGTCGCAGAGGTGTTGGGCGTGAAGTTCGATCTCGACGCCGCTATCGAGCCGCTTGGTCTCGGCAAGTGGCGTCGCAGCATCGCCGGCCATGAGAAGAAGAACGTGTTGGAGATGTTCATGCTGCGGTCGCTCAAGCAGGCGACGTACGACATCATTAACATCGGGCACTTTGGCCTGGCTTCGGATGCATACGTGCATTTCACGTCGCCGATCCGCCGCTATCCAGACGTCCTGGTTCACCGCGCGGTCAAGAATATATTACGCGGTGGGAAACCGGATACGCGATCCAAGGCGATCGACGAGCTCAAGGCCAGCGCGGCGAACTCCAGCAGCCGCGAACGCAAGTCGATGGACGTAGAGCGCGAGGTCATGGACCTGTATCGAACGTACGTGATGAAGGACCGTATCGACGAGGTCTTCGACGGCACCGTCGCGGCGATCGTCGGCAGCGGCATCTTCGTCTCTCTCGACGACCCGTTCGTCGACGTCATGGTCCGCTATGAGGACATGGGGCCCGATCGCTACGAGCAGAGCGATGACGAACTCAGCGTCGTCGGACTGCGGTCCGGCGACACGATCGAGCTCGGCGATCGGGTGACGCTTGTCGTGGAAGACATCTCGCTGGTTCGGCGCCAGGTGTACGGCAAGCGCATCGCTCCGGAGCACGTGCTGGACGACATGGAAGACTCGCGCGGTCGCCGTGGTCGCGGACGCCGCGGTGATGATCGCGGCTCCCGGCGTTCGGACGAGTCGCGCCGCGGGCGTGAGAAGTCGTCCCGGGGCGCCGCCACTCGCGGCCGGGCCGACGGCAAGAAGACGACCGGTCGTAGCTCCCGCGCCAGCAGTCAGAAGAAGGCCGCCGTCTCCGCGGCGCGCAAGGGCCGCAAGGCATCAACCCGAGACGACCGCCCGACCAAGCAGACGAGCGGAAAGAGCAAAACCGGCGGCAGGTCCCGGTCGACTTCGTCCGGCAGTAAGTCTCGGTCGAGCTTGTCCAGCAGCAAGTCGTCGGGCAGCTCGACTCGAAGCAAATCGAGCAAGTCGGGCGGTTCGACCCGCGGCAAGAAGACCAGCCGGCGCCGCTGAGCCTACGCGCTCGGCGGCGGCTTGATCACGTCGACGCCGACGCGCGATCGCAAGGCTTCGGGGATCACGACCGAACCGTCGGCCTGCTGGAACTGCTCCAGGATCGCGATCCACGTGCGGCCAACCGCCAGCCCGCTACCGTTGACGGTGTGCACGAGCCGCGCCTTCGACTTCGGTTCGGGCTTGAAGCGGATCTTGGCGCGTCTGGCCTGGTAGTCACCAAACCAAGAGCAGCTCGAGATCTCTCGGTACGCGTTCTGTCCGGGCAGCCAAACCTCGATGTCGTACGTCTTGGCCGCGCCGAAGCCGAGATCGCCTGCGCACAATTCGACGACGCGGTAGTGCAGCCCGAGTCCTTGCAGGACCGCTTCGGCGTTCCGCGTTAACTCGTCGAGCTGAGCCTCGCCGTCTTCCGGCGTCGCGAACCGTACCAGCTCCACCTTCTCGAACTGATGCTGACGGATCAAGCCGCGCACATCCTTTCCGTACGAGCCGGCTTCGCTGCGGAAACAGGGCGTGTGCGCAGTGTAGGCGAGCGGGAGAGTTGCACCGTCCAGGATCTCGTCTGCGTGCAGATTGGTGATGGAGACTTCAGCCGTCGGGATCAAGTACAGCGGCTGCGCGTCATCGGCGTCAGTCGCGCCGTGACGGTGGGTCTTGAACAGATCGGCCTCGAATTTCGGCAGTTGGCTGGTCCCTCGCAGCGCGCCAGCCTTGACCAAGTACGGCGTGTAGACCTCGCGGTAGCCGTGATCGCTTGTGTGCAGGTCGAGCATGTAGCCGA
>JAUIKB010000082.1 GCA_030430975.1 Polyangia bacterium | reverse complement strand
GTGGGCAACATGCAGCGTCTCGGTCTTGACTCCGGTCGCGCGCTCGAACTCGGCGAGCGCCTGAAGCAGCGCCGCCTTCTCCTGTTTGTCGTAGGCGTGCCAGACCTGCAGCGGCTCGCTGTGCGCCGGTCGCGCGACCACCAGCAGCAGCAGGGCGACTACGACGAAGAGCACGCGCCGCACGGTGGCTACGCCTGATGCTGCGTCCAAATCGCTGTTTGCTTCGACTGATAGATCGGCTTGTCGTGTTGCTCGAACAGGAACGTGTAGGTACCGAAGTACTGACCCTTGAGCTTCCGCATGCGGACCACTTCGAGGGTTACTTTCATCTCCGGGCCCACGACGCCCAGATTGCGGAACCGCGCCTGATGAATATTGGTGCCGAAGCCGACCCAGCCCTCGGTCATCTTGAGTCCGAGTCCGTACACCGCGTGGAGATTCCCGAGCGTCCCGGTGATCTGCACCATCACGATCCCAGGCACGTGCTTCGGCTGGCCTGGCCAGGGTTTCTGCGCGGCCACGATCGCGCCGATCTTGGTCGTGTCCGTCACGGCGACGACGCGCTCTTCTGACGCCTCGATCAAGTCGTGCACGTACCACTGGTCGGGCGTGTAGAGGCTCTGCTCTTCAAAGTCGTCGGGCAGCGACATGGCGCACCGGTTAACACGACCGCCCACAGCGACCAACCGCCGCTCGGCGGCAACCGGGCTTTCGATTGCCCGACCAGGGGATCCGCGTTACCGAAACACCATGTTGAGCGATGGCGTGGGCAATCCGGATCGACGGAGCGACTTGTTCGGGGGCACCGGACAAGTGCTGGTGTGGGACTTGATGAACGGCAGCCCGGCACCGCCGTTTACGGCCATCTTGGCGTGTGAGCTGGAGGCCGGCGGTAGCGTCGGCGCGCACGTCCAGCACGAGTTCCCCGAGATCGTGATCTGCACCGAAGGTCACGGCAAGGCGGTCGTCAACGACGTGGAGCACTCGCTGTTCAAAGGCGTGTGCGTGCACCTGCCGCTGGGACAAACGCTGGCGCTGCGCAACGGCTCCGCGACCGCGCCGTTGCGCTACCTCATCATCAAAGCTGCCGCCGAAAACGCGGGCTAGGTCTGTACCGAGCACCCGTACCGACCGTACCGTCGAGCGCCCGCCTTAAATCAGTCCGCTGAGGGTTGATCCCGATCGCCGGGTGCCACACCGTGGGCGCATGGCAAAGAGCACTCCTATCGCCACTCTCGCCGTGCTGCTGGCTGCACTGCTGGCGTGCAAAAGCGAGGACCCCCCGCCCCCGCCCGCGCCTACGATCGCCGCGGTTCCGGGACAACCAGCCGTGCAGGGCGCGCAAGTGCAACCTCAAGCCCCGGCCCAACCGATGGCGCCTACGCCTCCGCCCACCCCACCAGCGCCGGCGCCGGCGCCCGCTGCGACCGTCGACGCCAAGGGCGTCCCGCTGATACCGTCTACCCGTTCGAAACCACCCACCGTTGCCGAGTGGAATAGCGGACTCGTCGTGAACACCCAGGGCGCCGGCAACCGGTCCAAGGCCTGCGAGCTGCGGATCGTGCGCGAGTGGCTACGCGTGTCCTGCCACTCCAAGAAAATCACCGGCTACGAAAAGATGTCGGGCTTTGGTGCGAAGAACAACGACTACTACGAGATGGTCAAACCCGGGAAGCTCGCGTCATTCGTCCTCCGGCTCAAGAAGGGCAGGTATCCCAAGATTCGCATCTGCCAAGGCAACACCTTCTCCAGCCTGTTCGTCAGCTGGCCGGCCGCCGCCGAGCGTCCCAAGAACATCGCAATGGCGGATATTGGCCGAGCCTGCGACCGCGGCTTCTAGGCCGGTTGTGTTCTGACCCAGGATGTTGGAGCGTCGACGCTTGTTTGAGTCAACGGGAGAGACCACATGAAGACATCCACAGGCGCGTTCGCCCTGATCCTCGGTGTTGCAGTCGTAGGCTGCGACAAAGAAGCAGAAAAGAAGGCGGAGCCAGCCAGCACGGCGGCGGAGCCAGCCAAGACGGCAAGCGCAGCACCAGCGGCAACTCCGGCTCCTACTCCGTCGGCCGCTCCCGCCGCATCGGCGAGCGCAGCCCCAGCGGCGAACGTCGACGAGAAGGGTGTTCCGGAAATTCCCTCTGACAAATCCAACCCACCCTCAGTCGACGAGTGGAAGGCCGGCGTTGTGGTCAACACTCAAGGCGCAGGCAACCGCGCCAAGGACTGCGAGCTGCGCGTCGTGCGCGAGTGGCTACAGGTCATGTGCACCGGCGAAATCGTCGGCTACGAGAAGATGAAGGACTTCGGCCCCAAGCTCAGCGACTACTACGAGAGCATCAAGCTGGGAAAGAGCGCATCGTTCGTGCTGAGGCTCAAGAAGGGCAAGAACCCAGCCGTTCGCGTCTGTCGCAAGGACTCATTCGCCAGCCTCTTCGTCAGCTGGCCGGGTGCCAAGGACCGCCCTGCCAACATCGCCATGGCCGAAATCCAAAAGAAGTGTGACGGCAACGACTACAAGCCCTGATCGGGTATCGGCGACAGTCGCCCGTCGACTGCTGCTGCACGGTCAACAGTTGCTGATTGACCACGATCGGCCCGTCGACGTCGAGCGCGTCGACGAGGTCATCAAACGTCTGGGGTACGTGCAGCTCGACTCGATCAATTACGTCGGGCAGCGCGCACACCACGTGACGTTGTTCAGCCGCATGCACCGCTATCGCGCAGACCTGCTGACCGACCTGATCGAGCAGCGACGCAGCCTATTCGAGCACTGGACTCACGATGCCAGCGTCGTGCCGATCGATTGGTATCCGCATTGGAAGGTCCGCTTCGCTCGCTTCAAGCGCGCCGACCGTACCAAAAACTGGTGCCTCAGGTGCATCGGCGACGAGCCCGAGCGCGTGCTGCGGCGGGTGCGCAGCAAGCTGCGACGAAACGGGCCGCTGTTGGCACGCGACTTCGCCCCCGATCGCAAGGAGGCGAAGGGCTCGGGCTGGTGGAACTGGCACCCTGCTAAAGCCGCGCTCGAGTATCTCTGGCGCACGGGGGACGTCACCATCGCGGAGCGCCGCGGTTTCGAGCGGGTCTACGATCTAACCAAGCGCGTCTATCCGGAAGCCGTCGCCGAAAAAGCCACCGGCTCGCGCGCTCACCTGGACTGGGCATGCCGCGAAGCGCTCGACCGGATCGGAGTGGGAACCCCAGCGGAAATCGCCGCCTACTTCCAAGCGGAGCCGATGCGCGCGGTGAAACAGTGGTGCGAGCGTGAGGCCGACCGTGGGCGTCTTCGCCGCGTCGTCGTCAGCGGTGTGGATGGCTCGGAGAAGCCCGGCTTCGGCGTCGACGATCTTGCGGAACGCATTCGAGCTCTGCCTAAACCGGGCAGCCACGTGCGCCTGCTGTGCCCGTTCGATCCGGTGATCCGCGATCGCGCCCGCGCCAAGCGCCTGTTCGACTTCGACTACCGCTTTGAAGCCTTCACGCCCGCGGCCAAGCGCCGCTACGGCTACTACGTGCTGCCGCTGCTTCAGGGCGACCGGCTGATCGGGCGAACAGACCCCCGATTTGATAGCAAGACTGAAACGCTCGAAGTGCAGCACATCTGGTGGGAGCCGGGGCGTGTTTCGGCGACAACCAAGCGGCGAGCCAAGAAGGCCATCGAGCGGTTCGCCGAGTTCGTGGGCGCACGCAACGTCGTCACTCCCGCCTAGATGTAGGGGTCCTCAGCCGTGTGACGCTCGGCAGCCTCCTTGCGATGCTTGCGCTTGGCCTTGCCTTTGCGTTTTCCCTTCTTGAAACCTTCGGGGATACACGCAACTTTCTTGTTACGAACCTCGGTGCAGACACCGTCCTTCTTGCCGCGCCGTGTTTCCACCGAGCACTTATCGCCCGTTGACTTGCTTTCACACGCGGTAACGAACTTCTTGAAGCGCTTACCACTCTTTGTGCCCCTCTTGCGCAGCTTCGCTGCGGGCGGGGCACTCGCGCTGCGCGCGGTGTTTAACTCTGGTGTCTTTGACGTAGCGGTGTTCACAGCGGTCGGGGCACTTGCGCTTTGTGCGGCGGAGGAGCTGTCGGCGGCGACGGGTCCCGCTACAAGACCTAGCGCAACGGCGGTGAGTGCGATTCCTCGAAACATATCTACTCTCTTTCTCTCGGGCGCCTTCACCCGTTCGAGAGTAGGGATTGCAACCAGCGTGCCACGGCCGAATTTGCGAGCTTTTTGGGTCAAGCGAGCGGCACCGTGCGGATGCTGCAGTCGCCGGTGGTGCGGAACCCGCAGGCGAGCGTTAGTAGCCGAGCGGCGTCACGTCGCGGTACGCGGCGCTGCTGCTATTTCCAAAGCTGAAGAACGACTGGCCGCTGGTCGGGTCGAAGAACCCAAAGCCCGACGACCTAAGCGGCGGACCCATCGCGATCTCTAGTTCGCTCCACGCACCGTCTTCGCGCAGATCCAAAACAAACAGCCCGGGTGAAGTACTCATCGCGTCGGCTGTGCCGCCAGTGACGAACATGCGCGGACCGGTCGGATCGAACACGGTCATCCCGTTGCGGCGTCCCGGCGGTACGTTGTCTTTGGCGCCATCCGCAATTTTTTTCCACGCAACGGGGTCGGCGGCGAAGTCGATCATCCAGGTGTCCTCAGCCGGGTCGATATTCGCCGTGCCCTGGGCGCCGCTGTACACGTAGGCGCGTGAGTGTTCAGGGTCGACGCCGACGAACGCCCCGTAGCGAGCGCTCGGGCTCTTCGGGACCATCACCGTCTTCCAGACGGCCTTGCCGCCCTCGAACATCATCACCTGCGTGTCGTCGAGAATCGCGCTGCCCCCGACGAGCCCGTCGCCGATGCCGCCGAACGCGATGAAGCGCTCTAGCTTGGCGTCGCCGGCGAATACGTGCAGCGCCCGAGCCTTTTGGCCCTCTTGCTCTACCTTGGTGAATGCGATTTCATCCGCGGAAAAATCGACCTTATATAGCTCGTCGAGATTGGACTGGTTGTCGCCGTACCCACCGAACAGGTAGGCAACCGTTCCGTCCCCTTGGGCTACGCGCCGTGAGCCTGCCGGACCCGGCACGTCGCCGCTGGTCGTCGCGCTCGTGAACTCACGCGTCTTAAGATCGTAGATCCAAACATCGTCGAGCACCTCCAGGTACGGATCGTAGCCGCTACCACCGACGAGGATCGCCCGGTCCTTTGCCGTGTCGACGATCCAAGCGCCGTGTTCGCGCGCCTCGGGTAGCGTCGGGCTGTTTACCCAGGTGTCGCTTTCGCCCCACATGAGGCGGTCGATCTTGACCGACAGCGTGACCGTCGTCGTCTTGCCCGTACCGTCCGCGAGCATCAGATCGACGGACGCGGAGTCCACACCGTAGCCAGCCGCCACCGTGAGACTCGACCCGTCGTCGGCTACCGTCGCGGTCGCGCCCATCGCCGCGTCCACCGTCACGGTCACGTCGTCGCCGTCGGCGTCACTGACGTCGATCGGGACAGTCAGGTTCAGTCCCTCTTTAGCGGTGACGTTCGTTGCGCCGTTCCATTCCGGCGCCGTGCCGTTACCGCTGCCGCCGGATCCGCTGGTCGCGCCCGTCGCGCCGGAACCACCGGTGCCGGCCTGGCCGCCGGCACCCCCCGACTCTTCATCGCTCGAACCGCACGCGGTCGCCAGCACGACGACCGCCACTCCCATCACACAACTGATCCTGATCATCGCGATTGAAATTGCAAAACGCGATCCAAGCGCTCGACGGCGGAAACACAGGGGGTTTTTAGTCCTCGATGGCGCCGGGAATCCCGCGCCGTTAGCGGACTAGCGGTCTGCTGACCAAGCCCTACCGCTTTCCTTATCGAAGACATGCACTTTGGCCGCGGGCACTTCGAGGTCCAACGTTTCGCCCGGTGCAGGGCGCACATCGCCATCGAGACGCGCCACGAACGGGGCGCCGCCCGCGCTTCCGTGGGCGAACGATTCGGTACCCAGCGTCTCGGCAACGTCCACATGCAGCTGAAAGGCCCCGTCACCATCGCCCAGCGCAACGTCGTGTGGCCTCACGCCGATGGTCGCCGCGCCGGGCTCAGGTGCGGCACCCAGCAGCTTCGGACTCAGCGCCAGACGAAACCCCTGGCCCGCAGCCCACCACTGGCCGTCTTCTTCGCTCACGGTCGCGTCGAGGAAGTTCATGCCCGGCATGCCCAAGAAAGACGCGACGAACTTGGTGCGCGGGTGTTCGTACACCTCCATCGGCGTGCCGCTTTGCTCGACGTGGCCGCCGTTGAGCACGAACAGCCGATCCGCCAGCGTCATCGCTTCTACCTGATCGTGCGTGACGTATACGATCGTCGCCCCGAGCCGAGCGTGCAGCCGCTTGATCTCGACGCGGACCTGGCCGCGCAGCGCCGCGTCCAGATTCGACAGCGGCTCGTCGAACAAGAACAGCGCCGGACGCCGGACGATCGCTCGCCCCATCGCCACCCGCTGACGCTGACCACCGCTCAGCTGCTTTGGCATGCGGTCGAGCAACGGCCCGAGCCCCAGCATCTCAGCCACTTCATCGATACGCCGCGCGATCTCGGCCTTGTCTGTGCGTCGAAGCTCCAACCCGAACGCGAGGTTCCTCCGCACGGTCAAGTGCGGATAGAGCGCGTAGGACTGAAACACCATCGCGATGTCGCGCTCGCGCGGACTGGTATCGGTCACGTCCTTGCCGGCGAACAGGATCTTGCCGTCGTCGCTCGATTCAAGACCGGCAATCAAGCGCAGCAGCGTGGACTTGCCGCAGCCCGACGGACCGACCAGCACGGCGAACTCCCCGTCCGGAACCTCGATATCCACGCCGTGCAGCACGGCCGTTTCGCCGAACGCCTTCTTGATGCCGTTGACGACTAACTCAGCCACGCCGCCACTCGCTCGTCGCGACCTGACGCAGCCAATGATCCGCCAAAACCAGCGCAACCATCGCCTCACCCATCGGAACGAAACGCGGCAGCAAACACGGGTCGTGGCGACCCTTCGTGCGGATCGTTGTCGGCTCTCCGCTACGGGTCACCGTCGGCTGCTCTTTGGAGAGGCTGCTGGTCGGCTTGATCGCACAGCGAACAACGATCGGCATGCCGGTAGAAATTCCACCCAGCATCCCGCCGTGCCGATTGCTGCTGGTGCTGATGCCGTCACGGCCCGAGACGCCAGCGCTACTGTTGCCGCCTTCGGCAACGCCAGCGCTACTGCTGCTGCCTTCGGCGACAAATAGGTCGTTGTTTTCGCTGCCGCGTAACTCCGCACAGCCGAAGCCGTTGCCGTACTCGACGCCCATGACGGCAGGTAACCCAAACAGCGCCGAGCCGAGATCGGCCTTGAGCTTGTGAAACACCGGTTCACCGAGCCCGGCTGGGATACCGGTCGCGACGATCTCTGAAACGCCGCCGATCGAGTCTTGGTCTTTGCGGACCGTCTCGATCAGCTTGACCATCTGCTCCGCCGCGGCCACGTCGGGACAGCGCACAATGTTAGCGTTGCCATCGGGTAACTGTTCGACAGCGTCCTGAGTCACTTCCGCTGGCGCCGCGATGTCGGCGATGATGGGACCCACCTGGCGCACGTACCCGACCACGCGACCACCGAACGCCTCCGCGATCAGTTTCTTAGCGATGGCGCCTGCCGCCACGCGTACGTTGGTCTCGCGCGCGCTCGATCGACCGCCACCGCGATAGTCGCGCGAGCCGTACTTCTGGTCGAACGTGTAGTCGGCGTGACCGGGCCGGTACTTGTCCTGAATGTCGGAGTAGTCACGGCTGCGTTGGTCGTGGTTGCGGATCAGGATGGCGATCGAAGTTCCGGTCGTGCGCCCTTCGAACACGCCCGAGAGGATCTCGGCTTCGTCCTGCTCTTGGCGCTGCGTCGTGATGCGGCTCTGTCCCGGGCGGCGCCGGCGCAGGTCCGGCACTAGGTCGTCGACGCTCAGCTCGAGCCCTGGCGGACAGCCATCGACGATCGCAACGTTGCCGGGACCATGCGATTCCCCCGCCGTTGTGACGCGAAAAGCCTGGCCAAAGGTATTGCCCGCCATGGGCGTATCGTACCCGAAGGCCGGCCGGCTTGCGGCGGTCGTTGACGCCGATCGACAGGTCGTACCAAGCTCGCCCCCATGTCGAGACTTCGCGCAGAAGACAAGCTCATGGGTATCAGCGTCATCAGCCAGGATGGCGTCGACATGGGCTCGGTCAAGGACCTCGAAATCGAGGATTCAGCCTGGCAGGTCACCGGGTTGCTGGTGAAGCTGAACAAGGACATCCTCGAACGGCTAAACATGAAACGACCCATGATCGGCACTCAGGAGATCATGATCTCGACGACCGACGTGAGCGGCATCGCGGACAACATCGTGCTGCGGCGACCGCTCGAGTCGTACAAGGCTGCGGAAACGGGCACTGGGTGACTCGCCTCCTCGGCGTCGCCTTGCTCGCCGTGACTGCCTGCCAGTCGACGGGCGACCCGGCCGTGCGACCCGAGTCGAAATCGGTGGCGGCGCCCAACCCGCAGGCATCCGCTAAAGCGAATCCCTGCGTAGAAAAGTGCGTGATGGACAATCAGATGCGCGCCGAATCCGCCGACAAGATCGAAGCCGACTGCCGCAACACCTGCGCCAACACCCAACCGTAAGCGCCGTGGCCACGTCGAAATTACTCGGCCGCAAGATCTCCGGGAAGTACCTGGTCGAGAGCGTGATCGGCGAGGGCGGCATGGGCATCGTCGTCGCAGCTCGCCACCTCGATCTGGATCAGATGGTCGCGATCAAGGTGCTGCGGGAGAACGTGTTCGACGGGGCTGAGGCTCGAGCGCGCTTCATCCGCGAGGCGCGCACGCTGGCGCGACTACAGAGCGAACACGTCGTGCGGCTGTACGACCTCGGGCGCCTCGACGATGACTCGCCATACATGGTGATGGAGTTCCTACGCGGGTCCGACCTGGAGCAAGTCTCGCGCAAGCAGGGGCAGATGCCCGTCAAGCGGGCGGTGCAGTACGTGCTCGAGGCGGCCGAGGGCCTGGCCGAGGCGCACGTGGCCGGCATGGTCCACCGCGACCTCAAGCTGGGCAATCTGTTCGTCAACGAGCGAACCGACGGCCGCACGGTGATCAAGCTGCTCGACTTCGGGATCGCTAAGTCACTGCTCAAGAGCAGCAAGCTGACGCGCGACTCGCTGGTGCTCGGCTCGCCCGGCTACATGTCCCCCGAACAGCTGCAGTCGACGAAGTTCGTGGACGCGCGAACCGACATCTGGGCGCTCGGCGTGATCCTGTATCGACTGCTGACGCGGGAGTATCCGTTCGAACGCGGCAACCTGGCGGCCACGATCGACGCGGTAACCAGCGGCCGTCCGAAACCGATCGCCGAGATACGCGACGACGTTCCCGACGGATTGGTCGAGGCGCTCGGACAGCTGCTCAAGCCCGACCTAGTCGAGCGCTGCCCAACCGTACTCAAGCTCGCCGAGCTGCTGGCTCCATACGGAGACGACAACGCCGATCGCCTCGTCAAGCGTATCGCCAAGATGTTCGACGACGGACCACCACCGCTCATGCCGGCGGGGACGCGCCCGAGCGCCGGCAAGGTCGACGAGATCAGCACCGTAGCCGAGCTCGCATCCACACGACCAGCAGGCGCAGCCGCCAGCGAGATGGCGGAAACGGAAAAAGATGTGGCTCGCACCGCTCCCGCGACGAAGTTTCACGTCCTGAGCGAGACCCAACCCCAAGGCGTCGTGAACGCCCAGGCCAGCGGCCCCGATACCGAAGACGCGCCGTCGACGACACCGGACTCCCAACCGCCCCCACCATCCGCTCCCGCGGATTCAACGCGACAGCTATTTCCGGGCGACGCGTTGCCGGCAAAGCGCACCGATTCGACGCCACCCGAGTCGGCACAGTTCTCGACCGTCCCGTCGAGCGACGACCCCGCGAGCTTCGGTAAAATCGTGCGGCCGTCATTCGCAACGACGCTGCCGTCGGATGCGCCCGACGAACGGCTGTCGTTCGATCCCGCAGCGCTGGACCCGCCGGCGCCGAAATCCAAGCCGCCGGAGTCGTCGCCACCATCGGAGCCACCCCCGCCGTCCGCCGCGCCGTCCGAACCGGCACCTGAGATGCGCGTCAGCGGCGTTCACGCGCGCGCCATCGCCGGTGACCGACCAGGACCGGCTCCGACCCCACAATCGCCACTGCTGGCCGTCGTCGCGATCATTGCGTTCGCGATCGGTGCCGGCCTGATGTACCTGATTCGCTAAGGCTCGGCCGCCAACACAGCCGCCAGCGCATCGTCTAGCTCGGCGTCGTCCGCGCCGCGCGCGATCGCTTCGAGGGCTACGCGCTGCTTGGGACTCGCGGTTGCATGCGCCAACTCCGCGATCCTGAACCGCGCGCGCTCCGGGTCGCGCTCGCGCAGCATCAGCGCAGCACCCAGACGCTGACCCGGTGACGTCTTGGGGTGTCCAAGCGCTTCGCTCAGCGCGTCCGCATTCGCCGATGGTTCGCGATAGTCGGCTGCTTCAAAGCGGGCGCGCCAGCGAGTGACGCTGTCGCCGCTCGTCAGCTCGGGAATAGCGGCCGCTCCCTGAACGGCTGGCATCGCGCGGCGTTCCGACACGGCAGCGACGATCGCGTCTCGCTGACCGGCGTCCGAAACCGACACGAAGTGCGATACCTGGCGCTTACCGAAGCGAACGCCCATCTCGGTAGCCGTTACCTCCGTCAGGGCGGCGTAGGGCACATACCAGTCACGGGTCAGTGGGCGGATGTGGCGCACGCCGTCGATGCCCACCTCAACATCGGCCGTAAACGCCCGTACGCTGCGCGACACCGCAAGCAGGCACATCAGCGCGAGCGGCGCGAAGTACCAAGCGGCGCCGACGAACCGCTCCAGAACCGACCCGATGATGCCGACCGCGAACACGGCGACGAAAGCCGTCCCGCACCCCACCGCGAGAAACGTCCCGACATGCGTCATCGCGAAACGCTGCCGAAGCTGCTTCGCATTCAGTCGCTCGACCCACT
>JAUIKB010000081.1 GCA_030430975.1 Polyangia bacterium | reverse complement strand
GCTTGCCCAGCGGGACGGTGACCGGGATGTCGATCAGCGGGATCGAGAAGTCGATGGCCCCCACCAGCTCCAGGAAGAACGTCGGCAACAGGTGGATGACGCCGTCGTACTCGACCTTGCCCTCGGGCCACACGTCGTACTCGACGTACGCGCCGCCGATGAACGGCTCGGTGTGGCTGTCGTCCTCGCTGGTGAATTCGATCTCGTCGTCAGAACGCTCGACGAGCTGAATGACGTTACGTTCGTTGGTGTAGGTGGCCTGCAGCTCGCCCTGCACGTCGAGTGAGACGCCGCCCTTGGCGAGCCAGCTGGGCAGCCCGACCAGGCCGAGCAAGTTGATGTCGAACAGCTCGACGGGATCGGTGAATGCCGTCGCCGGCTCCGTCGTGTCGAAGCCCCAGGAGTCGAACCCCTTCTTGCCGATCAGGTGGTAGTCAACCTGGGGCAGATATGGAATATCGCCGTCGTATTTGAACGTCTTGCCGAGGACCTTGATGTCGAGTTTCCACTTGGCACCGACCTCCAGGCCGTAGTCGAATTCTAGGAGACCGCTGCGCTTGCGCCCCGGCAGGGCGAGGGACATGGCGGGTGGCCAAGTCGTGTCCAGGTAACCGCCCAGATTAACGGTGGTCGTCGCCGGCAGCTTCGCGAAGAAACGCAGTTGGAGCGGGCTGCCACCGGGAATCCAGCCGGTGTCCCAGTCGAATGCGATCGGCAGTTCTTTGGTCTTGCTGTAGTCGAGCTGAGCCTGGGTACAGGTCAAGTCGGGATCAGCGCAGTAGGTCGCGATGACCTCTTCTGCTTGCATGAAACCGTCGGCCGACGCGGCCGGTGCCGCAACGAATACGGATAGAGCGACAGCGCTAGACAAACATAAGGAAAGCGAACGGGACAACGCGGCCTCTTTTCTCGTCGCACGACCTCACAACACGGATCGGCGAACTTTGGAAAAGTACCACAATTCTGCGCGGTCAGCGGAACTGTGACCCGATCCCCGGCGTTTCGGCCCGACGGCCCGTCCAGGACTCGGAGCGATAGAATGATTCGGACGTGGGGCGGTGTGGTTCGGCGCCCTACATCTGCACCGGGGTTGGCTCGCAGATCAGCGGGGTATGGCCTCGATCGCGCGGCGGTAGCGTTCCCGGCGCACGGCGTCGCTGAGGATGTCGAAGGCCTCGTCCAGGACTTCGACGATCAGGTCGACGTCGTCGGATAGGTCCGCGGTGCCGGCGGTCAGCGCGTGCTGCGGCTCGAACTCGCGCCGCAGGCCTTCGTACGCGCGCCGAATGTCGTACGCGGTGGCGCCGCGGGGTACGCCCAGCACCGCGAAGTAATCGCCTTCGTCCACCAGCGCGCGACGCGTCAGGATGCGCGCGCGCAGTGCCTCGGTGTCGAGCGGATCGGCCTGGGCGGGTTCGGGAGCCGACCGTAAACGTCGGGCGGGAGCCAGGGTTTGCAGAACTCCGAGCTGGGTGAGCGCGTAAAGCACGCTTGCAAAGTCGGGATGCGCGAATTCCAGCACGTCGCCCAGCGGTGAGCTGCGGGCCCGCTCGATCCACGCGACTTCCGGATCGGTCAGCGCGCACTCGCCGAGCAGGTGCATTGCCTCCCCGGTTGCGAAGCGCGCGTCGGCCCCGCCCAGGCGCGCGACGGCTTCGTCCGGAGCGACTGCTCGGCGGGTTATCTCGACCAGCACTTCGGCGCCGGTGGCTCCCCCGAACACCGTGGGTTCGGCTTCCAGCCGAGCGGGGAGTTCGGCTTCGGTGCCGGTCGTCGCGGTCTCCAGATTGAGAACGGCGCCGAGCAGCCACTCAGCGTGGGCGCGCAGAACAGGCCACAGATCGTCTTGTCGCAAATGGCCGTGGGCGATCAGCGCGGCGCCGGCATGTCTGCCAAACGGTGGGATGCGGCGCCCGAGCGAGCTGCCCAGTTCACCAGGCAAGTCGCCGCGCTCGATCAGAAACGCTAACAGCGTTTCTGTGTAGATACCAGACGAGGCGGTGATGATGTCGCCATCGCGGAACGCCACTCGCCGAATACCGTGATCGGTTTCGATCGTTAGGGCGCCGGTGAAGCGGGCTCGGATCATCGTTGCTATCGCGACCGCGCCATCGCCGGGACGCCTGATGTCGGGCACTTCGACCGGCGCCGAATTCGGCGCGTCGTCATCGCGATGCGGCAGACGTGCTGGCGCTGCGGCGCGCGGCGGTGGGTCAGCCTGAGGCACCGGCGCAGATTCCGGCATGCCGATCATGGGGGCGCGCTCACTGTCGGAGTGGGGGATCTCGACAGCCGTCATTTGACCGCTCGACAGGGCGTTGGGTCGCCGCTCGAGCGGCTGAGCCGGTTCAGATTCCAGCGTTGCACGTCCGCGAGGTGGCGGTGGTGTGGTTGCTCGGCGGGCGGGGTCTTCGACGCTCGGTTCGATGGCAGGCAGTTCCGGATGAGAACCGAGCGCGGTCAGGTGCGCGCCCGCCGTCGGCCCGCTGTTGCCGGTTGAGCCGGGATTGGTCGCACCGGCCCCGCCAGCGCCGGCGCCGGTAACCCCAGCGCCCGTCCCGCCGGTGGAAGTCACGCCTGCCGAGGCAGGCATGCGCGGGAGTTCCGCTGGCGAACCGATGCCGGTTCCGGTTCCGATGGCCGTCCCAGTGCCCAGGCCCGTCCCGGTGCCCAGGCCCGTTCCCGTGCCTGCGCCGGTGCCGACGCCGGTGCGTGGCTGGCCTGGGTCGTGGCCGGCGTCGCTTCCGGAGCGCGTGCCGAAGCTGCTCCCAAAGCCGTCGTCGGAGTCGTCTTCCTCTTGTTCTAGCGGGTCGTCCAAGGCGGCCAGGACGTCGGCGGGCAAGACCGCTTCGACCTCTTGCTCCGGCGATAGCCGTCCGGACGGGATCATCGGCCGTGTTTCCGCGACGCGCCGCTCCGCGCCCGCTAGGAGCTGCTCGAGCGCCGGGCTCATGCCCGCATCGCCCGGCAGCACCTGCTCGTCGTCGTCGTCCGCGTCGAGCGGCACCGGCGGAGGCAGGCTCGGCGGCTTGGACGGCCGGCCCTGCGGCGGGTTGGACGAGCTCAGGGGGGGCGGTTCGTACTCGATGCGCGCGGCTAGCTGTTCGACCTGTTCGAGTTGCTCCGCTTGTTCGGCGCGTTTCTCAGACTCCGCTCGCGCCGCAGACTCGGCCTGTTCGGTTGCGTCCGCGGGTTCAGAGGACGAAGGCGGCCGTTGGGACGGCGCCGTTTCGCCGTGCGCTGGCGTCGGGTCGTGGGGAGCCGTCACGTCGGGTTCCCAGGTTGGAGGTCGGTGCTGCGTTCGCGGGGGCGGCTCGGTCGCCGGTTTGGCGTCGGCTGAAGGTGGCCGGCTGGTGGGCGGTTTGGCTGGCGGCGCGCCCGAGATGTGCGGGCGTGCGTCCGCTCCGCTTGGCGGCGTCGACGCCGGGGTGTCGTCCGTGCTCTCACGGCCAGGGTTAGAGCTAGGCGTCCGCGATCCGGGGTGTCGCGAACGCCTAGACTCCGGCGGCCGCGAAGAATGACTCACCGGTGGCGC
Source organism: Polyangia bacterium (assembly GCA_030430975.1). GTDB lineage: Bacteria > Myxococcota_A > Polyangia > Polyangiales > Polyangiaceae > JAUIKB01. The sequence goes on along the minus strand of JAUIKB010000081.1, from coordinate 7,510 downwards.
ACCGATTAGAGCTTCGACTTTGCGCATGAGCGCGTACGGATCCACCGGTCGAACGAAGAAGCCGCTTGCTTCGTGGAAAACGGCGTCGGCCATGTCGTCGAAGGTGCGACCGGCTTCACCCAGGAACACGATGTCGATCGTGCTGGCGGACGGGATGTCGCGCAGTCGGTTGATGGTGGGCAGCGCGTCAGGTTCGTCGACGTCGCAGATCACCAGGTCAGGCGTCTGCACGGCGATACGGCTCACCAGCAGCGTCAGCGGAACGTCGACGACGCGGTAGCCGCGCGTCCGCAGGTCCGCCGACAGCCGAGCCGCCTCGGCAGAGGCGTCACAGACCAAGACCAGCGGCGCGACGCCTACGCTGTCCAGGGAGGTTCCCACGAGCCGGCAGTCTATGCGACCCGGCGCGGCTTGCGAGCCCCTACTTATTGCTCGTCTACTTGCCGGCGAACAGGCGGCCCACGAAGGCGCCGGCCCTCGCCCACCACGGAGCGCTGACCACCGCGATGAGGATAAACAGCACGACGAATAGCTCGCCCGAGGTCAGATCGAACATGGACAGGCGCGTTATACCTCAGGTTTCGTGCTTTCCGCGCCGTTTGCTAGCCTTCACCCGTGGAGTGCGTCGTCGGACTCGGCTCAAACGTGGGGGACCGGTTGGCGCACCTGAAAGCTGCGCTCGCCGGACTCAGCAACACAGGGCGCGTTCGAGCGGTCTCTCGGCTGTACGAGACCGCCGCTATCGGGCCCGACCAGGCGGATTTCTTCAACGCCGCCGCGCGTTTAGAGACCCCACTTGAGCCGCACGAGCTGCTCGCCTCGCTGCTCGACATTGAGCGATCCCGTCGCCGGGTTCGCCGCGAGCGCTGGGGGCCTCGCACCCTCGACCTCGACGTGCTGTGGATTCGTGGTCTCGAGCTTCGCGGCGATGTGCTCACGGTGCCGCACCCCCGGCTGAGCCGACGCGCGTTCGCGCTGCTACCCCTGATCGACGTGTGTCCGGATGCGTGTGACTCCGCCGGCATCGCGTATGGCAGCTCGCTGCAGGCGGTGAAGGACCAGGTGGTGCGGGTGGTGGCGGAGCCCAGCTGGCCGGTGTGCGGCGTATCGCCGCAGCCCCTGAGCAACGGTCCTTAGCGGCGCTAGACACCCCGACATCAAGGTGGTACGAGCCGCGCGCTAACCCGGCATTTGGCGCCGGCGAGGCCGTTTAAATCCACAAGGGTTACCGAAGGATGCTCACGCTTGGATACAGCGCCCTGACGGGTGCAGACGCCGCTTTAGTCGGCCCGCTCTTCACCGCGAGCGGCAGCGGGATCTCGGTCGATCTCGACCGCACGTTCCTGTTGATGATGGTCCTGTTGTTCGCGCTCAGCGTGATGCTGAAGCCGATCCTGTTTGATCCGGTCCTGGCTATCTTTGCAGAGCGCGAGAAGCGCACCGACGGCGCCAAGGCGGACGCGCGGGAGATGCAGGAAAAAGCGGGCGAGCTGTTGCGCAAGTACGAGCGCGAGCTTGAAGAGGTCAATCGCGTTGCCGGCGAGGAGCGCGAGAAGGTTCGCGCCGAGACGGCTCGCCTGGAGGCCGAGATTCTGGAGGAGGCTCGCCAGAGCGTTGGGCGGATCGTGGACGACGGCCGGGCGCGGGTTCAGGAAGAAGTGCAGTCGATCCGTTTCGATCTCGGGCGGAAGTCTGCCGATATCGCCAAACAGGCCGCCGCCACGGTGCTCGGTCGGGAGATGCGCTGATGACGCGAGTACGGTTGGCGGTAGCGGTCTTCGTAGCGGCGCTTTTGGCGGTCAGCGTCGGGTTCGCGGCGCCTGTTGACCCACATGCTGGTCACGATCACGCGCCGGGGGCTCACGGCCAGGCGACCGCGGCCGGGACGACGGCGCACGGTGACGCTGGGCATGGTGCGCACGGCGGTGAGCACCACGGGCTCAACTGGTACTATGGTTTGATCGCCGAGAAAGAAGGCCTCGACCACCCCACGCTGCTGTTCCGACCGAAGGGCATGCCGGCGCCTGTTCTGGCGATGGTCATCAACGCCGCGATCCTGTTCGGACTGCTCTATCGGTTCGGCGCCAAGCCTGTCACCGAGGCGCTCAAGGCGCGCAAAGAACGCATCATGGCGGGCATGGACGAAGCCGCCAAGATGAAGAAGGACGCCCGGTCTCGGCTGCGCCAGTACGAAGAGAAGCTCGAGCGCATGGACGATGAGATCCAGCGCGTGCGCGACGAGATGAAGGTCGCCATGGAGCAGGAGCGCAAGCGCGCGCTGAGCGAAGCGCGTGAGCGCCGCGAGCGCATGGAGCGCGACGCCAAGCTACTCATCGAGCAAGAGCTGAAGGCGGCTCGTGAAGCGCTGCACAACGAGACCGTTCGGGGTGCGATGGACAACGCCCGCAAGCTGCTCGAGCAGCAGGTGAGCTCGACGGATCAGACGCGACTTGCCGACGAGTACCTGGCCGGACTCAAGACCGCCGTCGTGAACTCACGGGGAGGCCAAGCATGATCTACGGAGAGATCGCGGACCGCTACGCCCAGGCCATCTACGAGCTTGGCGTCGAAACGAACCAGCTGACGCAGCTCGCCGACCAGATCCGCAAGGCCGCCGAGACCTACGCCAGCAGTACCGACTTGCGCGGCGTCCTAGACAATCCGCTGATCGCTCCCGATCAGCGCGACGCCATCCTCAAGTCGGTCGCGAGCCGCCTGGGGCTCGGGCCGATGGCGCTCAACACGCTGCGCCTGCTGGTGCAGCGTCAGCGATTGCCCGCGCTACCGGAAATCGCCGAACGGCTCGGCGTCCTCTCGGACGAGCGAGCGGGCGTCCTGCGAGCCGAGGTGATCTCTGCGGCTCCGCTCGGCGAGAGCTACTTCCAGAAGCTGAAGGGCGAACTGGAGGCGGCGACGGGACGCAAAGTCATTATCCAGCGCAGCCAAGATCCTTCGCTCATCGCCGGCGTGATCACGCGTATCGGCGACAACACCATCGACGGCAGCCTGAAGGGCCGCCTTGCCGAGCTCGAGCGGCGTCTCATCGCCAGCTGACTCGTATCCAACTCACACCCGACTACCGATTCGATCCATCAAGGACCTCTGAAAGATAGCCATGCAGATCAGCGCCGACGAGATCTCCCAGATCATCAAGAAGCAAATTCAGAACTTCGATCGTGCCGCCCTCGTGACCGAGACAGGCACCGTGCTGACGACCGGTGACGGCATCGCGCGTGTGTACGGACTCGAGGGAGCGATGGCGGGCGAGCTCGTCGAGTTCCCCGGCGAGCTCTTTGGTCTCGTTCTCAACTTGGAGCGCGACAGCGTCGGCATTGCAATTCTCGGTGATGCGACGGGCGTGCGCGAGGGCGACACCGTTAAGCGAACCGGGCGCATCGCCGACGTTCCCACTGGCGAGGCCGTCGTCGGTCGCGTCGTTAACGCGCTTGGCCAGCCGATCGACGGCAAAGGCCCGATCGAGACGCCGCATCGACGCCGCATCGAGGTCAAGGCCCCGGGCATCGTCGAGCGCCAGCCCGTCAAGGAACCGCTGCAGACCGGCATCAAAGCGATCGACGCGATGATTCCGATCGGTCGGGGCCAGCGCGAGCTGATCATCGGCGACCGCCAGACGGGCAAGACGGCGATCGCCGTCGACGCGATCATCAATCAAAAGGGCAACGGGATGCGCTGCATCTACGTCGCTATCGGTCAAAAAGCATCGACGATCGCGCAGGTCGTCGACAAGCTGACCAAGCACGGCGCGATGGATTACACGACCATCGTCGTCGCGACCGCTGACGAAACAGCCCCGCTTCAGTTTCTAGCACCGTACACCGGCGTGACGATCGGCGAGCATTTCCGTGACTCCGGCGGCCACGCGCTGTGCATTTACGACGACCTTTCGAAGATGTCGCTGCTCTTGCGCCGCCCGCCGGGCCGCGAGGCGTACCCGGGCGATGTGTTTTATGTGCACTCACGCTTGCTCGAACGTGCTGCGAAGCTGGCGAATCGCTACTACGTGGTTAAAAAGGGCACCGACATTCCGGACACCCCCGGTTTCCGTGGCGTGGACGGTCAAGTCCATCTCGGTGAAGAAGGCGAAGAGGCCGCTGAAAAATCGCTTAAGGAGCAGTCGAACGCTTCGGAACTTGAGGTCAAGCGCGATCCGAACAGCGGTGGCTCGCTCACCGCACTGCCCATCATCGAAACGCAGGCGGGTGACGTGTCGGCGTACATCCCCACGAACGTGATTTCGATTACCGACGGTCAGATCTTCTTGGAAGGCGACCTGTTCTATTCCGGCGTCCGCCCCGCCATCAACGTCGGCATTTCGGTTAGCCGTGTCGGTGGCAACGCGCAGATCAAGGCGATGAAGAAGATCGCCGGTACGCTGCGCCTCGACCTGGCGTCGTATCGCGAGATGGCGGCGTTCTCGCAGTTCGCTTCCGATCTCGATGCGTCGACGCGCGCCCAGCTCGACCGAGGCGTGCGCCTCGTCGAGATTCTCAAGCAGGGCCAGTACGTCCCCCAGCCGGTAGAGCAGCAGGTGCTGATCATCTACGCGGCGACCAAGGGCTTCGTCGACGAGCTGCCAGTCGAATCGCTCGGTCAGTACGAGAAAGAGCTTTTCCGTTACGTCGAGAACAAACACGCCGATATTTTCGACGGGATTCGAACCAAGAAGGTGATCGACGAAGCGCTCGGCAAGAAGATCGACAAGGCGCTCAAGCGCTTCGGCAAGCGCTTTGTTCCGGGCAAGTCCAAGGACTGAACTGGGTGAACCACGACAGGAGCATTGAGTGGCGAACCTAAAGATCATTCGCAAGCGGATCGGTACCGTCAAATCCACGCAGAAGATCACGCGTGCGATGAAGATGGTCGCCGGCGCCCGGCTCAACCGCGCGCAGCAGCGCATCACCGCACTGCGGCCATACGCGGTGCAGACCGGTCGTGTTCTGCGCGAGGTCGTCGGGACACAATCGGCAGGCGACGGGGAAGCCGACAACGAGGCCGCAACGTCCGCCGATCACCCGTTGCTGGCGCAGCGGCCCGAGAAGAACGTGCTGTTCCTGGTCGTGAGCAGCGATCGCGGTCTGTGCGGCTCGTTCAACGCCAGCATCAACAAGGCGGCGGAGCGGGCGTGGCGTGACGGCGAGGCCGACGGCCGGTCGGTTCAGTTAGCGACGATCGGCCGCAAAGCGCGCGAGTACTTCGAGCGTCGTAGCGCGCCCATCCACCACGTCTTCGAGGGGGTTTGGGATTCGCTCGACATGGACACGGCTCGTGAGGTCGCGAGCACGGTGCTGCAGCCGTTCGTTTCCGGCGAGGTCGACGCGATCTACCTCATCTACAACGAGTTCAAGAGCGCCATGACGCAGACCGTCACCGTGGAACCGCTGTTTCCGATCGCGGCGAATGGCGATGAGTCAGCCGAGCCCAGCGATCACGTCGAGTTCATCTTTGAGCCGAACAAGACGGCGCTGCTCGAGAGGCTGGTACCGATGTACGTAGAGATCTCGATCCTGCGCGCACTGTACGAGTCGATGGCGTCCGAGCTGGGTGCCCGCATGACGGCGATGGACAGCGCGACGAAGAACGCCGGCGACATGATTTCGAACCTGACGCTCCAGTACAACCGCGCCCGCCAGGCTGCGATCACCACGGAGCTGATGGAGATCATTGGCGGCGCCGAGGCGCTCAACGGTTAGGCCGTCTAGCGGTTAGGCAGGTCGCTGGCGACGGTTGGAGGAGTCTCTTGGGCAAATCATCAAAGAAAAAGCCGTCGCGAAGCAAGCGCAAAACTCAACGCAAGAAGAGCGAGCGAGCCGAAAAACATGGCTTGCCCGCCAAGCGTCCCGAGAAACCGAAGGCCAAGCCCAAGCCGGGCAGCAAGCCCAAGAAGCCGTCGGAAACCGACGATGATTCGGCGCGCGATTCCGACGCGGGGACCGGCAGCGCATCCGCAGCGGCCGCTCCGACCGGCATCATAGATCGACTGCGCGCACTGCCGCCTCCGGTGAAGATCGGTGCTGGCGCGCTGGCTGTTTTTGGCGGGCTGTACGTCGCGATGGGGACGCCCAAGTCCGCTTCGACGACACCCAGCGCCGAACCGGTCGCCGCGACCGCGACCGCGCCCGCCTCGGCGCCGAGCGCCGCCGCGACTGAAGCGGCCGAAGCGCCCGCCGTCGAGCCGTCGGCTGCACCGTCGGGCGCGCCCAGCGGGGTGGCGGCTGTCCCGGCGCCGTCGAGTTCGGCTATCGGCGAAGCGCTGTTGCCTGACAACCCCGATCCATTCAAGACGCCTCCGGCCAAGACAACGCCCCCGAAGAAGCCGAAGGCGCCGAAGATTCCCGCGCCGCCGGTCGGCCGTCCCGGCACCGCGCCTGCCAAGCCTGCGCCGAAACCGACCGCGCCTGCTCCTAAGCCCGCTGTGCCCGCGCCTAAGCCGCCGCCAGCGGGGGATGACAATCCATACTGACGTCCGCCCGCGCGTCTGAAAACTTCACAAGCGGCCGGCTTCGCGACACTCTCCGGGCATGTGTGGCATCGTTGGTTACATCGGCCCGAAACCGTGTGCGCCGATCCTCGTCGGCGGTCTGCGACGACTCGAGTACCGAGGCTATGACTCCGCGGGGCTCGCCGTCCACGACGGCGAGTCGATCGAGATCGTCCGAGCGGTCGGCAAACTAGCGAACCTGGAGGCGGCGCTTCTCGAACGGCCGCTGACCGGCTCGCTCGGTCTCGGCCACACCCGTTGGGCTACCCATGGGCGGCCGAGCGAGCCGAACGCCCACCCGCACGCCGCGGGTGACGTCGCGGTGGTCCACAACGGGATCATCGAGAATCACCTTCACCTCAAGCATCAGCTTGAGGAGCAGGGCGTCCAGTTCCAGAGCGATACGGACACCGAAATCGTCGCGCACCTGATCGATCGGGCGCTGACCGAAACCCCCGGGGACGTGCTGTCTGCGGTGCGCGTCGCGCTCAAACAGTTGCGAGGGGCGTACGCGCTAGCCGTCATCTCGAAGACTCAGCCGGACCGCATCATCGTCGCTAAGAATTCCTCGCCGCTGGTGCTCGGGGTGGGCGACGGCGAGACGCTCTGCGGCAGCGACATTCCGGCTCTGCTCGATCACACCCGGGACATGGTCTTTCTGGAAGACGGCGAGATCGCGATCTTGAAAGCCGAGGGATTCGCGATCGAGACGGTCGACGGCACGCCGGTCGAGCGCGCGCCCAAGCGGATCAACTGGAGTCCGGTCCAGGCAGAAAAGGGTGGTTTCAAGCATTTCATGCTCAAGGAGATCTTCGAGCAGCCGCGGGCGGTGGAGGACACATTGCGCGGGCGGGTGGACCTGGAAGCCGGTGATCTGATCGACGCCGAGCTGGGCTTGTCGGCTGAGGTCGTCGAGAACATCGACCGGGTCTACTTCGTCTCGTGCGGCACCAGCTATCACGCCAGCCTGTGCGGTCGGTACTGGGTTGAGGAGTTGGCGCGGCTGCCGGC
>JAUIKB010000080.1 GCA_030430975.1 Polyangia bacterium | reverse complement strand
AGCTTACCGTCACGATCTCGATCAGCACCGCACAGAACTTGCCAGAGCCCGTCTAGCGCCGACTCGAGCCTCCGCGTCCGGGGGTCGCTAGGCAACAGACCCAGAATATTGGTCAGTCGAGTAGCGAGACCACCGATATCGCTCCGTTCGAGTTCGCCGTTGTGATCGCCGTCTAGAAGCGCGAAGAAGTGGTGCAGCTTCCGCTGCTGAAGCAGGGATAGTCCGCCGACTCGGCCCGGCTCATTTCCCATATTGTAGAAGAGTGAGAAAGCGCTCGAATCGGTCTGGCGACGCTCACCGAGGACCGGCGAGTAGGTTTCGAACTCGATGACGTTCGTCTCGGGCCGAAAGGTCAATATTCGTAACCATCCCATGCCCCCGTTCTCCCACCACTGATAGTTCGCAAGCACCTGGTGGACCACGTTGCCATGCACTCCCAGATCGGTGCGACGAGCCTCGCCGTAATCGTGACCACAGAGCAGCAGAAAGATGTTCGCGTGGCGCCGAACGAACTTTTCCCATATCGCCTCACCCTCGTTGCCGCTGATCGCACAGGAGTCACTTCGCAAGTCGCGATTGCCACGCACGTCCAAAAAGCCATGGGTCACCACGATACAGCGACACTGGGGGTGCGACGCGACCACATCGTTCGCCCAGTCGAGAGCCGCATCACGCGGCAAGAACTCCAGTACGACGACGACAAACCGGAGCCCGTCTGCCTCGAAAAACACGTAGTAATTCTCTGAACTGCCGTCTAGACAGCCGCCGTAGTCGTACAGCGGATTCCCACGAAAACGGGACTCGGGGAAGTACTGATTCAGCAGCGAATCACGACGGTTGGATGCCCAGAACATCCCTGGCGCCGGATCTGATGAATAGCCCATGTCGTGATTTCCCAAGCTGACGACATAGGGCACAACCGATTCGAGCTTCGCCATTGCGGCGGACGCAACTTCCCACTCCGGCTCATAATTAGTCTGCGTCAAGTCGCCTTCTTGCACAACCATCGCCACCCGCAGACGGACAGCGTTCGACGCGACCCAAGCCAGCTGCTGCTCCAAGACATGCCGTTGATCAGCGATGCCGAATATCTTCTGTGTCAGGCCCAGCCGGATGTCGTTGTATGCCTGAAAATCCGGTAGCACGATGAGACGAAACACGCGCTATGGCCCCGATCGTGCCGATTCGACGTGAAGTATGCGGAGCCCGACATCGAAGAACGCTTGGCGCAACTGGTGCTCGTACTTGCGCTCGAAGGCTCCGTTGTCCAGATCCGCCTCGAGCGCCGCAAGCTCTAGCTGCAGGTCCGCTGCCTGCGTCCGTGCGTACGACGAACACTGTGACTGGTACGCCTTGTCGAGCAACAAGCGCGGCCGACTGAAGCCTGCGCCGAAAAACAGGTCCGCAAAGTCAGACGGCACGTCCAAGCTGCTGACCGTGACTCGCCTGCTGCACTGCCGCTTCAGCGTCGCAGCCAGCTGCTCGATCGGCGCCACCCGACTCAGATTGGTCGCGTGAATGCTCGGCAAATAGTCGTTCAGCCAATAGCCAGCCGCCTGTCGGGGATCCACCGTAACCATCACCAAGGTGCCTCGATCAGAGACCCGGTCTAGCTCGTCGACACACGCGTCCAAGTCGGTGAAGTGGTTGACCGACAACACGCATGTCACGGCATCGACAGACCCAGTCGCCAGTGGCAAGCGCTCGGCGGCGCCCTGCAAGTAGCGCACCCCAGCGTGCGGCGTCGCTTGATCCAACATCGTCCGCGAGGGTTCGATGGCTACAACCTGGAGCCCACGATCGGCAAGCGCTCGAGCGTACTTGCCGGTTCCCGCCCCCACGTCTGCGACGGTGGATCCAACTGACAACTGCAGGGCGCCGACGATCGCCTGGGTCATGCGAGCATCAGCGCGCCGAAACTCTGCATAGCGAGCACCAATGCGGTCATACAGCGGCACGCTCTCGCCTCCCGCACTCGGCCTCGAGTTGTGTCGCCACTGCGAGGTAGCGGTCGGGCCATGTGAATACTCGAAGCTTATGGCTCAGCCGGTCACCGCATCGCTCTCGCAGTTCGACGTAGTGAGACGCTGGCACGTAGACGGACTTGTCCGATGCTTCGAGTCGATCCAGCAGAAGCTCCATCGCGCGCATCGTCGCCAGGTTGCGCGGGTCGGCGTACTGTTGCACTTCGTTGTGGTCGCGATCCGCGCTGTTTACAGCCTGCGCTAGATCGGCGGGCCCGACGACAAAGAAGTCGACGAGCTCGGCGAGTTCCTGAGCCTGAAGAACCGCCGCGACGGTTTCGACCATCGTACCCAGCGGGACGTCGAGCCCGACTTCACCCATGACTTCACGAACCACGGCGAGCTCGGCGCGGTCGCGCACCATCGGGACAAGGACTTGATACGCGCCGCCCACACTCTCGCGAGCCCGGCGCACACCCTCTAGCTCGAGACGCAACTGCAAGATAAACCGTCGATGGATTAGCCTAGCCGCCCCGCGTAGACCCAGCATCGGGTTGTTCTCTTCAGATTCGAACAACGCGCCGCCGACCAGTTGACGATAGTCGCTGGCCTGCAGGTCACTCAGGCGCAGCGTCACTGCCTGGTGTGAAGGGACCGAACATCGCATCGTCCCAAGTCGTTCTGCAAACTTCGCGACGTAGAAGCTTTGCCCACCGGGGTAGCCCGCAACCTTGCGCTCTACGAGGGCACGCATCTGTCCGTCCAATTGGTGCTCGTCGTACGCGACCAGCGCCAGTGGGTGCACGCGCACATCATCGTAGATGATCGACTCGCCACGAACGTGCACACCATCAATCGATGAGCTGGGAAGGAAATCGAGCCAGCCCACCGATGGATACGACGCGATTAGACACATCTCGACCTCGGGAACGGGCAACCTTCCGGACGACAGCTGAGGAACGACGCGCGCGCCACTGTCGTACAGCGCGCCCTGTTCCTGCGAACAATCGACCGTTACGTTCTGACCACATAGTTCCACGACGGTGCTCAGGTGCGAGCCCACCGCGAGCGTCGGAACGCCTACCTCTCGCAGATGGATCGCCGGGTGGGACGTCGGGGGAAGATGGCGAACCACCAACGCGCTCGCGGCGCCGAGCTTCGGCACGTCTGCGACTGCAACCTCCTCAGCGATCACAACGGTGCCGGCGGCCGCGCGCGTACTACGCGAATACTCGGTCAGCCGGCCAGCACCAACTCCGAAGGCAACCGACGTACCGTCAGCGACGAGAATTCCTGCGCCAACGTCGACCGCTGCAGTCGGCGCGACACTCGCGATCTGTGCTTGCGCGCGAAGCTGGAGGTACACGACTTCTCCGTCGCGCGTGACGGCTAGCTCCACATCCACCGCACATCCGCGAGCCGCTTCACATCGCTGCACATCAGCGGCGATCCGCAGCAGGACAGCATCGTCGATCGCGAAACCGATTGCGGTATTCGGTACCAGCACTAGGCCCCCGGCATCATCGACGCGCAGGCGCTTCAATTTCAGGCCTTTGCGCCGGGCAATGATCCTCGGGTCCGGTTGTTTAGCCACCAGACAACTATCGCTTTCGACTAGTCCAGAATTCGTCACGCCCCCGAATCCATGAGCTGCATCTATGTGCATTACGTCCGGGTTCATGGTGATCGGATCGCGACTAAACACCGTAGCGGAAGCCTCTGCGAGTACCGTTTCTTGCAAGCTGACCGCCATCCGCGCGCGGCTCACGTCTAAACCGTGACGGTCGTAGTAAGCGAGTGCCTCTGGACTAAACGCACTGGCAAAACATGACCGCACAGCGTCCGAAACGGCACGCGGCGTCGTCAAGTTGAGGTGCGACTCGAACAATCCAGCACAGCTATGCCGGGGGTCATCCTCAAACGGAAACAGCGAACTACGGACGGCAATGCCACCTGGCAATTTCCGAGCAACCTCCGTGAGCGCAGCACCAATCTCGTCGCACAACGGAGTTTCTAGTATCCGCCGTCGGGCGTGTGTCGCCGAACCGGGTTCCACGCGAACGCCCGCCTGATCCAGATGACGCGCGAATGCGGCGGTGCCGAGCGCGTATCCCGCGGGGGTGGCGAGGCCGAGTCGATGGAGCTCGCCGATGCAAGCGCTCTTGGCGCCGACGTTCGGAAGATCGCCGGCCGTCAGCGACTGCAACGAAAACAACAGCGTATCCATCGACCCAACCTGGAGGCTTCGCCAAACCGCAGCGTCAGTCGTACTGATGACTAAGCACGAATTGTTGAACGCGCTTCTGACTGTCGTACCAAACAGCAACCGATTGAGCCGTAGAGAAAACGGAAGCGACTTGCATCAGGTCATCCGTTTCACGCAGAGCCTTGAAGACCTCGGTTCCGTCATCCAGCGTGAATGCCACTGCGTTGTGGCGGGAAATGCTGCTGTGATAAAATCGCGCTGACTTTACCACGCCGCCAGTGAGTTCTGGCTGACCGGCGGGCTTTAGCGCACTGCGCGTCGCGTCGATCTGTTGGTTCAGTTGATTCAGGTCTGGTTTGCTCATAATGTCTCCTGCTGGGTGCCGCTAAGCGCCGACGACAGATCGCGGCATCAGACACACTGCCCAATCAGCGATGCACCTCAGTTATTTTTCCGGAATGTAATTCCGGAACAGGACTAGCGTGCCGTACCTCGTCTACTTCTGGCAATGGTACGGCCGTACCATTGCCTCCGGCCGCATCAGCACAATCCCGCTAGCTCTGCGCGAGTACTCACGCCGAGTTTTCGAAACGCGCTCGACAGCTGATTGCGAACCGTGTTCGGTGAACTCCCCAAGAGGCTCGCAATCTCGCGATTGGTCAGGCCGCGTCTAACCAGTTGGCAGACTTCACGCTCGCGATTCGCCAGTTGTTGCAATACACCGGCTTCAGCGGCGCGCTCCTGACGCCATACGAGGTCGCCAAGCGACATGATCGGGCCGAGCGCCGCCGCAAACTCCACCTCCCGATCGCCAAACGGCGTAGCAAGAGAGCCGTTTCGCGTGAGGTGCACCACAGAGAGCGGCCGACCGCGCGCGTGATGAGCGATCACAAGCATGTAGCGCTGCCCCTGAGGCACAGCTTGCTCCTGGTAGAAGCTGAGCCATTGGTCTTGGGGGGCAATCCGGATCACGTCGCGCTGTCTCGACGCCCGAGCACGAAGCAGTGGGTACTGCGCTAAGTAACGTTCGGCGTGGACCCGCGCCCGAGCGAAGCCACCTTGCGAGAGATTTAGGGACGCCACCGACGTCAGGGGCCCGGGCACGCAGGTGTCGTCCAAGACCAGCGCGCTATCAAAGCCTAGGGGGGCAATCTGTTCGAGCCATGCGTCGTGCAACTCGCGTCTCGACGCGACCCCTCGCGCTATCTCACAGATCGATGCGATCGTTCCGCTTACCGTGGTGTCCGTAAGACTCATGCTGACCCCGTTCTTCCGCTGCAGGACCACACTTACGGTGTGGTCAAGAGCATCGATTGGAGCACGTCGCGACTTCCGATGGGTTCATCGTTCTCGAATTCAGGAAATGATCAGAGTTGGGCGCGAGCACGGCGAGACACAGTGGACCTCGACGAACAAGCCGATCGCTAGTGGACCAGCACCGTGCCCCGCGAGCGCGCCTAGAAGCGGGCGGCGGATGGTCGTCCTCAGTCTGTAAACCTCGGCTGAACGCGACGCGTCAGACCCCCGGGCAGGCGCCGAACTCGCACTTCGGTCCCTCGCGACTGACGTAGCTGCCGTCGGGACACTCTTTGGCGTCGTCCGTGCAGGCCACGTCTTCCTGAGTTGGACACGGCGCGAATTCGCAGCTGGGGCCGGAACGGACAACCGACGATCCGTCAGGGCAAACCTTTGCCTCTTCGGTGCATGCCTGCTCGCCCTCGGTCGGACACGGCGCAAACTCGCAGTTGGGCCCCTGGCGTCCTACGGCCGAACCATCGGGACATACCTTGGCCTCCTGTGTGCAAGCCATCGGGCCGTCGGGGTCGGGTCGCTCGGCTGGTCGACCGGGTCCACACGCGACCACCATGAACAATCCCAACGGAACCATGCAGAAGAGCTTCATGGCTACTGAACGTCCACGGCTCCAACTCCTTACGCTTCAGAACGCGATGTGCGTAAAACCAGCGGCCCGGTCGAGGAAAATCGCCCGCCCGGCTGGCCGACAGCCACTCCCAAGTCAGCTACGCTCGGACGCCTGCTGAATTGGATCCGACAGCCCTCGCGTAGCACGCCCACGGCACCGCGGGTCCGTACCGGTCCGTCGGCGCGCGTTGTCGGACTGGTGTTGTTGGCCATCGCACTACTGAGCAGCGCTTGCCATCACGAGCGTCCGAAGCGGATTCCCGGCGACACCGACATCCTCACCAGCGTGGAGATCCAGGGCCCGAACGGCGCGGAACTCAAGCTGGCTCACGCGGAGCTGTTCATGCTGCTCGGTCTTCGCGAAGGCAGTGCCATCGTCACGCACCGCTACTTCAACGAGTTTCGGCTAGCGGAGGATCGCCGCCGGCTGGTGTCGTGGTGGCACAGCTTCGGCTACTTCGACGCAACCGTCGCCGAGCCCGAGCTCGATTGGGCAGACGACAACAAGAGCGTGGTGGTCACCTGGACCGTGGCGGAGGGCAAGCCTTACCACATCGGATCGATCACGCTAAAGCACGCACCGAAGCAGCACGAGCGCGCCTTGCTCGACCTGGTCCCGTACGAGGTCGGCGACGGCATCGACATGGAAGAGTACCGGCTCACGCGGCTGAAGATGGCCGAGTACCTACAGCGTCAGGGCTTTGGCCACGCGAAGGTCGTGAGCCGTTCCTACCTGGACAAGAACAAGCGGCTCGTTCACTGGTACTACTTCGCGGACGCTGGGCCCAAGACCCGCATCGGCAAGGTCGTCGTCGAGGGCGCACATCGGCTGCCCGAAGCGAGCGCGCTCGAGCGCGCCGGTCTGGTCGAGGGTGAACCGTACTCGTTGGCCATCAAAGAAAAGCGCGAGCTCGATATGGTCGACTCGGGCAGCTACGCGTCGGCTGCGATCAAGCCGGACGCCGACGTCGATCGCGTGTTGCCCGGCGACCGCCCCGACACCGGTGGCGACCTAGACGACACGCAGGTCGATAAGCAAGGCAACCTCGTGCCGCGCGACCTTCCGAAGACCGTCAACATGCGATTGGTCGTGGTCGAGGCGCCGCGCACACAGGTTCGATTGCGCGCGGGCGTAGAAGTCGATCCAACCCGCGCCGACGCCTACGGTGGGGCGCGCCTGTGGCTGCGCGATCTGTTCGGACCGTTTCACCACATCGTGCTGGATGGCCGAATCGGCTACGGCGCCAACCTCGACGACGATGACCAGCTCTCCGGCCTCTACGGTGAGGGGCTAGCGCGCTATATCAAGAGCGGATTGTTCGGACGCCTCGGCGACTTTCGCTTCAGCGGGCGCTACCGAGATCTGTTGTACCCAGGTTTTCAGCTGCGAGAGATGGCCGTCGGACCCGGCGTCCGCTCGACTCTCGCCCCCGGCCTCTTCGTCACGTTCGACGCGCTGTTCCGCTACGAGACGACGCTCGATTTCGGCGGGTTCACTCCAGCGGTTCTGGATGAATTCGATCTGGCCGCCGATTCAACCCGGCTCGGCGAACTCGACGCCAGCATCGTGTGGGACAAGCGCAACGATCCGGTTGAGGCGACCCGCGGTCACCTGGCTCAGCTGTCGACCGCTTTCGCGCCGGGCGGCGATCTCGGCACCCAGCGCTATGTGCGTGTCGACCCCGAGCTGCGCGGGTTTGTGCCGCTCGGCACCGACTGGTCCCTCGGCGCGCGCATGAAGGGAACGTGGGTATTCCTAGACGACGGCGAGGTGCCCGCGAGTATCCGGGCGTTTGGCGGCGGAGCGTTTGGGCATCGCGGCTTCGGTCGGCTGCGACTATCTCCAGAAGCGGCTTGCGCGCCCGGCGCGTCGTGCAACTCTGAACTCGTGGGCGGCAAGAGCCTGCTCGAATCGAGTCTAGAGCTGCGATTTTTACCGTTCCGAAAACCATTCGGACTGGCCGCCTTCGCCGACGCTGGCGGCGCCGGGGCGAACCTCAACCCGTTCGACGACGGTCTGGCGCTGGCGCTCGGTTTCGGTCCGCGGCTGCGTATCTGGTACTTGCCGATCGGTATCGATTTCTCGGTTCGACTCCTTAGTCAGGGCGAGGTCGGGCCCTTTGACGACTTCGACAGTTACTCGCTATTCTTACGCATCGGAGAGTCGTTTTGACGACCGGGAGCACTGACGGCACACGCGCGAAGGTATCTCGCGCGAGGCGCCTGGCGCGTGGCGCGGCGCGGTGGGCTGCGCGCGGATTGCTCGCTCTGGTCGTGCTGCTCGTCGCGGTGGTCGCCTTCATTCACACCGACGCCGGTCAGGAAGTATTGCGAAAACGCGTCGTCAAAGCGCTCAACGCAAAGATGCACGGCAGCGCCTCGCTAGAGCGACTCAAGGTCTCGCTTGTCTCCGGGGTCGCGCTGTCGAACCTATCGCTAAAGGACGCCGCCGGAGCCGAAGTCGTGCGCGTTGAGCGGGTCGCGCTGGACATCCAGCTGCGCCGCTTGCTGAGCCGCCGGGTGGCCCTCGACCATCTCACGCTGCACGGCGTCAGGCTCAACCTGCGCGAGGTCGAAGGCGGCGGCACGAACCTAGCGACGCTGTTCAAGAAATCGCCGCCCGAACCCCCGTCGACGTCCAAGAAGAAGAGCCGACGTCGCGTTTCCATCGCCGCCATCCGCATACGCGACGTCAACGTGGAGCTCAGCAAACTCGACGGATCCTCGCTCTCGGTTTCCGACATCAACATCCACGGCAAACTCGACGCCGTGCCGACCGATCGAACCGTCGCCCTGACGCTCGACAAGATCGCTCTCAACGTCGTCCGAAAGAGCAGCAAGGTCACGCTCGCTGTCTCGGACCTTCGCTCCGCCGTGTCGGTCAACCTGATCGAGGGTCGCGGCACGGTCAGCATCAAACCAACCCAAGCGCAGCTCAAGCTGACCCGCGCGGACCGGCCAAAGTTTGAAACGCCGATCGGCTTCGGCGGCATCGATCTCAAGCTGGCGCCCGGCAGCCTGTCGGCCAGCTTGGCCAAGCTGACCGCTGGGCTCGCGCTCCTCGATTCCCTCACGCTCACCGGGGGCGCGTCCGACGGGGCCCTGAACGGAGAGCAGAGCGCGGTGATCGCAGGGCTCAAAGTGGACAAGACGCGGCTGAACACCCTGCTCGGCAAACAGCTGTTGGCTACCGACTTGACCCTCAAGGCGAGGGTCGCCGGACCCGCCGGCGCGCTGGCGATCGATACCGCCATCTCATCCGCCGGCGGGACGCTCAACCTGACCGGCAGCCTGGACCTCTCCAACCTCAAGCATCCCCAATACGATCTCAAACTCGTCGGAACCAAGCTCGAGAGCGACAAGCTCGTCCACACCAAGGCTCCGAGCATCGTGGTCGATCGGCTCCAGCTCAAGGTGAACGGGAGCGAGATCAAAAAGGAGCAGATCGAAGCGGACGTCAGCCTCGACATTGCCAAGGTCACGGTGAAGGGCGTCGCGATCGATAGCCTCACCTTGCGCGGCCGCTACCACCGCGGCGTCGTGAAGATCAAACAGCTGACCCTGAAGGGTCTCAAGCAAACGCTGAAAGCCGACGGACGGTTCGTCATCGCGTCGCGCGAGCTTAAGCTCAATCTCAAACCGTCCGGCGACGTCGGCAAGGCGCTGCGGGCGCTCCGCGCCGCCGGCATCAAGGTGAAGTCGCGCGTCGCCCCGGGCCGCGTCGTCTTGCGAGAAGGCGAGACGCTGATCGCCATACGCGGCAACTTGAACAGCACCCTGGTCGCCGACGTTCGCGAAGCGACCGTTCGGGTCGGCGGCGGTCGTGTGACCCTGCACGGCGCCGCCAAGCTCACGAAGGGCGAACCCGACGCCGCTGGCAAACAGAAATTCGCATTGGCGGGCTTTCGCGGAAAGCTCGAGTTAGCCGGCGTCGGATTGGCATCCCTCGCACGACTGCGTGGCAAGCGACTCAAGGGCTACGACGGCACGCTCAACGGAAGCATCACCGTCAGCGGCACGAAGGAAAAACCCAAAGCCAAGGCGAGGCTAACGCTGGCATCCGGTCCGGAAGGCGCGCGGCCAAACCGACCCGCGCTCGTCACCCGCGTCGACGCGAACCTGAATCGATCGCGAGCCAGCGTAGTCGTCCGAGCCAGCCGTCGGGATCGCAACGGCTACACCAGCCCAGTGTTGCGCCTCAAGACGCGGCTTCCGATCGATCTGGCGCGACGGCGACTCAGCCGCACGCGCCGCTTGGATGTCTCCCTCAAGGTCCCGCGCCGGGATCTGGCAACACTGAGCGACGTGTTGCCCCACGACGTCGCGCTCAAGATCCTCCAGGTGCCCGACGCGCACGCCCAGGCCTATGTGCGCATCCGCGGCACGGCGGCGCAGCCACGCGGTCGGTTCAACGTCGACGTCAACGCCGCCCTGCCGGACTTCGCGAAACCGGACGGTCATCAACGGGTCAATCTGCGCGGACGCATTTCACCAACCCCGGACGGTCCACGGGTCGTGGCCAGGCTGGGCGGCTGGCTGGACCACCGTGACCGGAGAGTCATCAAGGCAAAGCTGCGCGCCGATCTAAAGCGCAACCCAAAGGAAACCGACGTCGCGTGGAAACTCGGACTGGACGTCAAACCGCCGGCACTCGAGTCGTTTCCACCCGCGCTCAAACGCGACGGTCTGGCCGGCAAAGTCGCGGTTCGCGCCAGACTCCGCGGTACCCGAAAGCACGCCAAAGGTCACGTCGCCGTCACCGCTGACGACATCTACAAGAAGGACCTCGGCCCGTTCGACCTCACCACCCGCGTCGATCTACACCGCGACAAGACCACCCTCGGCGTCAAGCTGGCCGCCGCCGGCATGGAGGCCCTCGGACTGAACGGCACTATCGGCGTTGCCGGCGACAACCTGATCCCGACGGTGCGCGAGAAGAAGCTCGGTGACCCGACGCTGAACGCCACCCTCACCGTGGCCGCCTGTGTGTCGGC
>JAUIKB010000079.1 GCA_030430975.1 Polyangia bacterium | reverse complement strand
TGTAGCTGACGCAACGTAACGTTTGGACTGGCCGATCACTGGGTGGCCGACGGACGGGCCGTGTGAGCCTGCCCGGTGTGCAGTACAGTGTCGCGATGTTTCGCAAGCTAACTCGTGCCGGCAAGCGGGCGGCGCCATTCACCATGGTGCTAGCGATGCTGTCGTGCGGAACCCGCTCGGACCTGCGCTCGGAGGGAGAGGTGTTGTCCGGTGCGGGCGGTGCCGCCGCCGGCACAGGTACGACGCGGCTGTGTACCTCGCCCTTCGCGTCGGCGTCGGTCGACGGGCAGACGATACAACTCACCGGGAAGTGCTACGACGGAGGTGGCGGGCCCGGGGCTGGCTACACAACGTTCCCCGGAGAGTCAGAGTCCACATTTGCCGTGACGGCGTGTAACACCGGCGGCGAGTACCTCCATATGACGACGGACTTCTTAGAGGAGCGGATCGGAACCCACTCGGTAGACCTGGTGAACTTTGACTATCGCGACGGCAGCACCGACTACATCGACGCCGGCCCGGGCTCGATCACCGTCGAGGCGCTCGACGACGACGAAGTGCGGGGTCGCTTCGAGGTCAGCGTGTGGCTGCGCTTTGGGGGTGCCGCGACGACCATGACGGGTTCGTTTTGCGTGGAGCGTTGGCCCGACAATATCGGGCCCTGAGAGTCGATCGGCATCGGCATCGGCGCTCGGCCGAGCTACTTTAGTCGAAGCCGCAGACTTTGACGCCGCGCTGCACCGCCGGTCGCGCCATGAAGCGCTGGACGTACGGTTCGACGTGTTCGAACGAGCTGTAATCGACGCGGTCTTTACCCTCGTAGAAATCAAGAGAGTTGATCCAAGGGACCGTGGCGATGTCGGCGATCGTCAGCTCGTCGCCGATTAGGTACTGACGGCCTTTGAGGCGCTCGTTGAGAACGCCTAAGAGTCGCTTCGTCTCAGCGGCATAGCGGTCCGCGCCGTACTGGTCGGTTTTGCCCTTGGCGAATTTGTAGAAGTGGCCGAATTGTCCGAACATCGGACCGATGCTGGCCATCTGAAAGAACAGCCACTGGATTGCTTCGGAGCGTCCAGCGGCGGACTTCGGCAGGAGGCGCCCGGTTTTTTCTGCGAGATAAAGCAAGATGGCGCCAGACTCCATCAGCGCGTGCGGTTTGCCGTCTGGACCGTCCGGATCGATGAGGCTTGGGATCTTGGAGTTAGGGTTGATGCGCTTGTAACCATCATCGAACTGGTCGTTCGCCATGATGTCGATCTTGTGGGCCTCGTAGGGAAGCTCGAGTTCTTCCAACACGATGCCAGCCTTTTGGCCGTTGGGCGTGGCGAGTGAGTATAGTTGGATGCGGTCGGGGTGCTGGGCAGGCCAACGTTTCGGGTAGATCGATTCGGGCATTGCGTCCTCTGCGGTGAGTCAAGAGCGTCGCCGGGCGGGCGACGCCGCCCAAGGACGTGCCGACATCAGGGCTTCACGTCAAGGCGTGCGGAGCAAAGTTGCGTTGATCGCCTGGCGCCGTTGCTGTGCCTAACGACGTTCGGATGACGATCGCGTCGAGGCTACTTGTTGCGACAGCCCTTGGCGCACGAACTCGTCGCAGAGTTCATGGCCGAGTCCAGGCACGCCTTACGCTGAGCCGCATGGGTGCTGGACGGGTACTTCTTGCCGCATTCCTTGGTCTTGTTGAGATCGAGCAGCGGTCCATGCTTTGCAACACAGGCGTTGATGCACTTGGTCTTGGCGCTGCTGCCGGAGCCCGTGCCCGTGCCGCTGCCCGGCTCCTTGCACTGCTTCATGCAGGGCTCGGCGTCGTCCACTTTGGAGGCGTTGATCATGCAGGTGATGATCTCTTTGCGATTTGTGCACCGGGACAGTGCCTTGCCGAAGTCTTGGACGCACTTCTCCTGGGTCTCACTGCCCTTGAGCGGCTTGCCCTCTTCTTTCGCGAGCGTGAGGATGTGCTTGCACACGTCGGCCTCGGTCTTTTCTTTCTTTTTTCCGAGCGGACACACGGAAAGCGCCAGCACGGGTGCGACGAACGCGAGGACGGACGACAGGTTCGGCATGATCAGCATCATGCAGCATTCGGCATACAACAGAGGCTTAAGTTCCGCTTAACGGTGCGAAGTGATGCGCCACTGGGGTGCGAATCGGTACCCGTCGCCGTCGTGGATAATGCCCTCCCGAAGACCCATCCGACGGAGCGTCGAGATCGCGACGTAGACGCGGTTGCGGCGAGACGCTTCGCCGAGTGTCTCCCCCGGCCAACCCGCTGCAAACAGCTGGTCGCAGTCAGCTCCGACGCCATCGTCTCGCTCTCGCTGGGCGAGCAGCTCGAGGAGGATGCCGCGCATCGGTCCGCGTCGGCTGACGGTCACTTCATCGCCCGCGTCGATGCGGATCCAGCGCGCCCCAGGTCCGAGCTCCAGCGTCGTTTCCCCAACACTAGCCGGCGCCGGCTCAGCTTCGAGCAGGCGGGTGACGGTCGCGCGAAACTCGTCCGGTTCGAGTTTCAGATCGAGCGCTTCGCGTATGCGCGTCGAGACCGCCACGGCCTCATCGATGCTCGCGCGCTGATCCGGTGGGGCGCCGTAGACGTTCGTGTTGAACCACTCCAGACTGCTGCGGATCACTTCGCTCTCCGGCCCGGGGAGCTGTCCCAGCACAACTTTCTCGAACGAGGCGGGAAAGTCGACCATCGGCATCAACGAGCGCATCAGCAGCAGCAGCGCTAGGTAGTCGCCCTGCGGCGTCATGAGCTCGCTCTTCACGGCGACCTCCGGCGCTTGAAAGCACGCGGGCTCGCCGGAGAAATGCCCGGAAGCGTCATCGGTGATGACGTTGTGACCGAATCCGATCACGCAAAACGATCCGTCGCGAGCGAACAGCAGATTGCCGTATGCGATCCGGCCTAGGCACAAGGGTCGATCGCCGAGCGGGCTGCGCCTCGTGTGGGCGCTTCGGAGCGCATCGCGCAGCTGCGCGATGAACGCGTCCGCTGCGCCGTAAGAAAGCTTGAGTTGCCGCTCGCTGACGCGCTGCAGCATGGTGTTGCCGTCCGCCACGCCGGGGAAGTCGAGCAACGCGATCGCGGGTTCATCGGCGACTTCCAGAACCTTTGGGATGAGCGGATGGTCGGTGGCGTTGTGCGCGTCCCGCAAACGCGACAGAGCGCTGTGAGCCAGCTGAGCCTCGACGCCGTCGGCGGCGACCACGAGCGTGCGCTCGAGGCCCGTGGTGGCATCACGGACGGAGTGCAGGCGGAAGTCGCCGCGGGACCGGACGGTGGCGAGCGTGCGATACCGGTTGGCCCACCGCGCGTTCGAGTCGACTCGGGATGGCGCCGTCAAATGCTGGACCGCCGAGGTGGCGGGGCGGTTGCAGTGGGGCTCGGCATCGCTCGAATTCTGACCGAAATGTCGCTTCGATTCTACAGTCGATGGGGCTGGGGTGCGGCGAATCAGCCCCACTGGCGCGCGGACGCTGATGTCACGGTGGCGCCACGCTATGGCTGGGTCATGACTGAAGAGCAGACGCGACGTTACGGGGACGGAGACGCATCGCTGTGTGCGATGGGTGGTGAAGCGGGCGTTCGACGCTTGGTGGATGCGTTCTATGACGCGATGGCTCGGCTTCCACAGGCCAAGCGCGTACTCATGATGCACCCGGACATCCCGCTGGCGCGCGAGAAGCTATCGGTGTTCCTCGTGGGCTGGTTGGGCGGTCCTAAGCGATATGCTGAGCGCTGGGGCCCGATCCGTATTCCGGTTGCCCACGCGCATCTTCCGATCACGCGTGCCGATCACGATGCGTGGCTGGACTGCATGGACCAGGCGGTCGACGGGATGCCGATTCGCGACGACTTCAAGGTCTACTTTAAGGAGCAGATTCGCGTCCCCGCCGGTCGGGTGCTGGCGCGCTCCTGCGGTAAGTGAAGCGCGCTCGTGACGGTGCCTCGAGCCGACGGGCATTGCGGCTCAGTGCGTAGTATCTTGCGGCCATGTCGGTGCCCCGCACGCGTCTGTTCCACGCCGTGGTGCTTGTCGGCACTTCACTGACGGCGTGTGAGCGGGGCGGGTCACCCGCGGCGGACGATCCGGGGCGGTCGCCGCCGACGGTCGACGTGCCGGCGGCGACGGACGAGGACGACTCGCCCGACGACACGTTACCGCCGTCGGCGTCGTCAGCGTCCTCGGCGGTCGCGGCTTCGCCACCACCCGCGAGCGCTGCGCCGAGCGTCGCGGTCGGCGTCGCCGTGCCCGCCGTACCGTCCCCGCCGGTCGTGCCGGGGTCCGCATCAGCGTCTCCACGTCGAGCGCCTCCGGCATCTTCCAAGAAGGCGTCGCGCCCATGTCCACCTGGTTCGGAGATGCCCGTGCCACCGTGCTTTTACATTCTGTGACGACGAGCGTGGACGCGCTGAGCGGGCTGCCCTTCGACGACGCCTCAGCCGATGGGATGGACGGCGACGTTCGCGCGCTGCTCGCCGAGTATTGGACCCAGCGTGCGCGCAGCGAGCGCCGCGTCGGTCGCGCGTTCGAATTGATGGTGCCGCGACTGGAAGCGGTGTCCGCCGCTCCTGAAGTGCTCACCCTGTTGCGGAGCGCGGTCGACGAAGAGCGCCGGCATGCTGGCCTGTGCATGCAGATGGCTGCGTACTACACGGGTACCCATCCCGCCCCGGTTCCAGCGATCGCCGATGTCGTGTTGCCGTCATTTGGGTACGACGATCCCGTAATGGAGAACGCGGTGCTGGTCGCGGGCATGTGCTGCATCAACGAATCGATCGCCTGCGTGTGGTTGGAAGCGTGCCTGAATGTCGCTTCCACGCCGTTGACGATCGCGGCGAATCGGCTGCATCTGCGAGAAGAGGTTCGGCACGCGCAGCTCGGCTGGGCGCATCTAGCGTCGTCCGCGGTACCACCGACAGTCGCGCGCGCCGTGGACGAGCTGGTGCCCGCGCTCATCGAAGCCAATCGCCCGCTGTGGCAAGAGCCGCACCCGACGCTGCCGCTCGAGGGAATTCCCGAACACGGCTGTCCCGGTCGCGCCGCGCACCACGAAGTGATCGAGATGGCGCTGCGAGAGGTCGTGCTGCCGGGATTCGCCCAGGTGCAGCGTGCGCAGCGGAATTAGTCGCGCCGGGGCCTTGCCGTAATAGGGCGATCGGTCTATAGAGAAGTCTCAGGATGGGACTCCCAAGATGCGCAAAGGCGAGCTAACCCGCGCCCACATGATCGAGGCCGCGACGCGGTTGATCGAAGAGCAGGGCTACGCGGCGACGGGGCTCAAGCAGATCCTTTCGGAGAGTGACGCGCCCAAGGGTTCGTTCTACTTCCACTTCCCGGGCGGAAAAGAGGAACTGGGCGCGCACGTGGTCGAGGCCTACGCTGAGGACTTCGCCCAGCGCCTGGACGCGATCTTTTTGATGACCGACGATCCGCTGGCGGCGGCGACCGCGTCGCTCGATTTTCTCGGCGCGCAGCTGGTGGAGAGCGATTACGCCTCCGGATGCCCGGTTCTGGCGATCGCGTTCGAGATGGCCAACCGCTCGGACCCGCTGCGTGACGCCACCCGGGCAGCGTTTGAATTGTGGACGCATCGGATGGCGGACCGTCTGGTCGCGGCCGGTCACGCCCCCGATGCGGCGCGTTCCAAAGCACGGATGCTACTGTGTGCGATCGAAGGCGCCATCGTGCTGTCGCGGGCCTACCGCGACCCGGCTCCGTTCGACGACGTGAAGGCGCAGCTGCCGGCGTTGCTCCAACCCTGATCCTCGGACGTCCCGGACGGGGCGTGCCATTCATCTGTATGGGAAGATAATATGACAATCGGTCTACATAAAAACTACGTCATCATCACCGGCGCTTCGGGCTTCATCGGTCGCTGGCTCGCAGCGGAGCTGACTCGCCAGGGCGTCGGCGTACTCGCCCTGGTGCGCAACGGTCCGGCTCGCGTTGCCGAGCTGCGCGACTGGGTCGAGTCTCACGGCGGGCGGGCCGCTCACGTCGACGCGCTGCACTTCGATCTGGACGCCGACGACCTCGGTTTGGACGCCGTCGGCGTCGAACGGGTGCGGGGCGCGACGGCGGTGTATCACCTTGCGGCGCGCTTCACGTTCGGGCTGGACCGCGTCACCGCGCGGCGCGCCAACGTGACCGCGTCGGAGCGGCTCGTCGAGCTGTGCGCCGACGCGCCTCGGCTCAAGCGTTTCGTGCACCTGAGCGGCTATCGGACGACCGGCACGCCGGCATCGCGGCTCGAGGTGGACGACACCGACCAGCTCGACGCGTTCTACGCGACCCACGGAGCCTACGAGGCGTCCAAGATCGAGGCGCACGAGCGCGTCCGTCGCGCCGCCGCTCGCGTCGGCGTGCCGCTGACGCGGATCAGTCCGGCCGCCGTGATCGGTGACAGCCGCACAGGCGAGACCACCCAGCTGACCGGACTCGGCGAAACCATCGAGCGCCTGATGCACGGCAGGTTGCCGGCGTTGCCCGGAGGCGCTGACACGCTCGTCCCTCTCCTCGCGGTCGACACGCTGGCGAGTTTGTTGGCGGCGTTGCCGGACGATCCGGACTCCGCCGGTCAGCATTACGTCGCGCTCGATCCGGACACACCGCCGCTCGCGAAGCTGGTCGCTCGCATCGCGCGGCGCATCGGCGTCACGCCGCCGCGCGTGAGCGTTCCGGTTAGCGTGTTGAGTCGGCTACCGTCGGCGCTCACCAGCGTGACGTCGGAGGAGCTGTCGTTTGTCAGCGACGATCGCTACGACGCCCAGCCGTTCTTGACGCTACTGGAGCGTCTCGGTCTAGAGCTGCCGCCGATCGGCGCGACCGTCGACGTATGGGTAGATTACTTGGTGGATACAGACGGCCTCAAGTCGAAGCCACGCGGGCGCAGCTTCAGCGCCAGCGGGCGGCGGGTGTTCGCCAGCGGTGACCGGGCGGCGCCGCAAGCCGTGCTACTGCACGGTGTGCTGCTCAACGAGCGCAGCTGGCAGCCGCTCGTCGATCGGCTGCGGGTTCAGCACCTGGCGCTGGATCTGCCCGGGTTCGGGCGCAGCGCGGACAGCACCGCGACGCCGGGTGAGTGGACGCGGGCGGCCCTCGACGGCACCCGCTCGCGACCGGTCATTGTCGGTCATTCGCTCGGCAGCGCGTACGCGATCGACTACGCGCTCGAGCACGCCGATCGCGTCCAAGGCGTGATCTTGGTGTCGCCGTTCTTCCTGCAGGCGCGTCCCAGCTGGTTGCTCAGGCGCGCGGAAGTGATGGCGCCGGCGCTGCGCTTCGGGCCGCGAACGAAGCTGGCCGCCGTGCTCGACGGAACGTTGGATGACGCGCGAACGGATGCACTCGAGCTGCTCAGGCGTCCGTCGGTGGCGTGTGCGAACGCGCGGGGTCTCTCGTGGGCCGCGCGCCTCGACGTACGCCGCGACTACCAGCAACGCCTCGCGCAGCTGCAGGTACCGGTGATGCTGATCGTCGGCGAGCGCGATCCGCTGATCGTCGACCCGCCAGCGAACGTCTCGATCGAGCGCGTCGCCGGTGCCGGTCACTATCCGCAGCTGACGCATCCCGCGCGCGTCGCGGAGCTGGTCGGCCGGACGATGCCGCGGCCGCCCACCGTGGTATTGACGGACGATGAGCACCCAACGCTTGGCGCGCGGCCTGAAGCGCGGTGAAGACGCAGTGGTTCGCTGCTGGTGGCCCGGGCAGCACGACGACTACCGGCGCTATCACGACTCGGAATGGGGCCTGCCGGTCGACGACGATCACCGCCTGTTCGAAAAGATTTGTCTCGAGGGCTTTCAGGCCGGCCTCAGCTGGCTGACGATTCTGCGCAAGCGCGAGAACTTCCGGGCGGCGTTTGCCGACTTCGATTTCGAGCGGGTCGCCCGGTTCAACCAACGAAGCGTGACGCGCCTGTTGAGCGACGCCGGCATCGTGCGGCACCGCGGAAAGATCGAATCCGCGATCCAGAACGCTCAGCGCGCGTGCGATCTCGTCGACGAGTGCGGATCGCTGGCGGCCTACTTTTGGCGCCACGAGCCAGCACCGAGCACGCGGCCGCGGCGCCTGACCCACGCTGCTGCGATGAAGCTGACGACGACGCCGGAGTCCACCGCGCTGAGCCGCGACCTCAAACGTCGGGGCTGGACGTTCGTGGGTCCGACCACCGTGTATGCGTTCATGCAGGCGATGGGCCTCGTGAACGATCATCTCGAGGGCTGTGCCGCCAGAGCCACCGTCGAGCGGTCGCGAAAGGCTTTTCGGCGGCCAACCTAGCGTGCGGACATAGCCGAGCTTGACGTTTCCCCGATAGATCATCAAGATTGATTATCTATTGCGGGCGGGTATGGCAAACCGATCACTGCGCTTCAGGTATCACCTCGGCTCTGAAATCTCGGAAGCGCGGCTGCGTGAGGTGTGGCGCCTGCGCGTCTCGATGCTGCAGCTCAAAAGTTCCGAAGAAGACGACTGGGCGTACTTCAGTGCGTTCGCGCGGCGGAGCGATACGTCGCTGTTCGTGTTCGCTGATCGGCGCGGTACGGTGCGGGGCTTTTTCACCGTGTCGTTCATGCCGGCCGACCACTGCGGCCATCGCGGGCTCTTGCTATTCTCTAAGTACTTTTACTTCGCCAAACCGTATCGGGGTCACTACATGACGACGTTGGCACCCTGGATCCTGCTACCGATTGCGCTGCGTCGGTACGGTCGGCGCAGCCTCCACTTCGTGACGTCGACATTTCCGCAGAGTTTTGTGTCTCTCTCGCGGATGTCAGGAAACGCTCACGCGCTCAAGAGTCCCGGAATCTCACGCTGGCAAAAGGCGGCTTTGACGCAGTTCGCCCGCGAGTTTTTCGGCGACGATTTCGACGCCGACGCCGGCGTGGTCCGTCGTCAGAACGTCGTCGATACGCCAGGCCTGCCGCTGTCGCAGGAGGCCGAGCAGTTGCACGCCCACTATGAGCGCCTTAATCCGGAGTGGCAACAAGGCGTCACGTTGCCGATCATCTTCAGCGTCAACGTCCGCATGGCTCGGCACGTGTTCGCGCGGACCGCCAGGCGCGCCGTGCCCCGCGCGTGGCGGACGCCGCCTGCAGCCTGAACGCCGATGGGTCGCCGCAGCGTCAGAGCTGAGCGTCGTCAGCAGATCCTGGTCGGTTTTGAGCACTGCATCGCCGAACACGGTCTCGCCGGCGTCACGCTCGAGCGGGTCGCCGAGTACGCGGGCGTCGGCCGAGCGGCGATCCGTCACAACGTCGGCAACCGCGATGCGTTGATCGAAGCTGCTTTGCAGCGGATCGCGGAGCGTCATCGGCGGCAGTACGCATCGCTGGTCGCGGCGCTGCCCGGCGAAGACCGCGTTGAAGCGTTGATGCGCTACTTATTCGTCGGCGCGTTCAGCGGCCCGCTCGACGCCGAAGACGTCGTCTTGGACGAGCTGTTCGCCGTGCGCCACCGCGAACCAAAGGTCGCCGAGCTGCTGGCGTCCACCTATCGCGATCTAGAGTCCACGATCGCCGGCGAGCTGGTCGCCTGTTACCCGCGGGCCGGTCGCGCGCGGTGCAAGCGTGTCGCGTACCTGATCATGAGCTTGGCGTTTGGCCACTCGACCTTCAACGGTTTGATCGGCGGGGCGCGGCGCGGGCGTGCGACCCTCGACTGCGCGCGTGAACTCGTCGCGCAGCTCGCGGCGCCCGACTGACCTCGCTCGACGCTACGGTGACGCGTCCGTACCCGTGGCCTGCATCACGGCGGGTATCTCCTGTTCGCCGCCGAAGTACTCGGCAAGCCGTCGATCGGCGTCGTCGCCGAACAGGATTTCGGCCACTTCGCGCAGGCCGGGCGAGTTCTCGATATCGTCGTCGCGAACCACCATGTCGATCTTGGAGCGACGGCGCATGAAGTCTTCCAGCTTCGTCACCATCTCGGATTCCGCCGCTGAATACAGCTCCGCGCGCAGGTAATCAGCGGAGCCCATGATGTCTTCGGCCATGCGTGGGTCCTGGCGGATCTGCTCCAGCATCGCAAACGCACGCCGCCCATAGCGGCGCCACAATCGGTCGGTGAGCGGCTCGGTGTCGGGTTTCTCGCGGACCGAGTCGAGCTTCATCAGTCGCGCCTGGCGATAGAATTCCCTGCGCGTCGCCGGGGCGGGCTCGCCGTACCACTGGTGGTGGTCCTCCTCGAGGGGTATTCCGATCGATTCGACAGCGTCGGCGACCTCTTCGCCGACGTTCAGACAGTCGGTGAGCTTGCCGCCAAAGATCGTCACGACCTTGAGCTGGTCGTCCACTTCGACGGCGTGCTTGCGGCTCAGTTTGGTCCAGTCGACGTCGGTCTGATCGCCGCCATCGGTCTGAACGACGAGCGGGCGTACCCCACAGCGTTCGGCGATGATGTCAGCGCGGCTCAGCGGTTTGTCCAAGTCGAGGCGCGCGTTGATCTGCCCGAGCAGGAAATCGATGTCTTCGTCGGTGACTTGCGTATGCGCGCTGTCCACGCGCGTATCGGTCGTGCCGATCACCGAGCGACGACCCATCGGGATGACGTAGAACAACCGCTGGGTGTCGTCATAGAAGGCGATCACCTTGTGGTGGTGCTTGGTCGTAAGGCGCGGCACGACCAGATGGATGCCTTTGGAGTACACGATACGGTGGTTTGTTTTCAGGCCCCACTGACGATTGAGCCCGTCGACGAACGGCCCGGCGGCGTTGATGATGGTGCGGGCTCGAGTGCTGAATTCTTCGCCTGAATCGACGTTGCGTAATTGCGCGTTCCAGTAGTCGCCGTCGCGTTCAGCTGAAACGAGCTCCACGTAATTGGCCGCACACGCTCCCGCTTCGATGGCCGCGCGTACGAACGAAAAGACGAACCGCGCGTCGTTGTCGACGAGAATTCCGTCGTGGTACTCGATGCCGCCCCGGACGTTGGTCGTGTTGATGGCGGGTTCTTCCGCTTCGATCTCGTCCTGGCTTAGAAGGCGCGGGCGCTGGGTGCCGAACTGGCCGATCATCCAGTAGCCGAGCGCGCCCAGGCCGGCGAACCAGGGCGGATGAGGGCTCTTCTTGTCGAGCGCAGCGTAGAAGCCGATCTGCTTGATGTTGTCCGGATACGCC
>JAUIKB010000078.1 GCA_030430975.1 Polyangia bacterium | reverse complement strand
GGCCGCCGGGCGTGGTCTCGGGATTGCCGAACACAACGCCGATCTTCAGTCGGAGCTGATTGATGAAGATCAGCGTCGTGCCGGTGCGGTGGGTGTGGGGGGTGAGCTTGCGTAGCGCTTGGCTCATTAGCCGCGCGTGCAGCCCCATATGTGAGTCGCCCATGTCACCTTCGATCTCGGCGCGCGGCACGAGCGCGGCAACGCTGTCGACAACGATTAGGTCGACAGCGCCGCTCTTGGTCAGCACCTCGACGATGTCGAGCGCCTGCTCTCCGTAATCCGGCTGCGAGATGAGCAGAGTGCTGGGGTCGATGCCGATCGCCTTCGCGTAGCGCACGTCAAAAGCATGTTCTGCATCGATGAAAGCGGCGACTCCTCCGCGCCGTTGGACATTCGCGATCGCGTGGAGCGTCAGCGTGGTCTTGCCGCTGGATTCAGGTCCGTAGACCTCGATCACGCGGCCCCGCGGGTAGCCGCCCACACCAAGCGCTGAGTCGAGCGCCCGAGATCCTGACGGTATGGCGTCAACCGGCTGGCGAGCCTCGTCGGAGAGTCGCATCAGCGCTCCTTTGCCGAATTGCTTTTCGACTCCGGTCATGAGTTGGTTGAGTTCACTGGGCTGGTTCTTTTTGCTTGTCATAGTGCTCCTGATTACTGTTGAGAAATATAGTTCAGACAATCGGTTGGCGGTCGAAAAGTCGACCCTGGAGGGCTTCGGCGATATGCGGCTCGCGGACCCTGGCTTCGTTCTCGAGGTCGGCAATCGTGCGGGCGACGCGGCCGACTCGCAGATACGCACGAGCGCTCAGCCCCAGTTGCTGTACGCCGCGGTTCAGCAGCCGGGTTGCCGAGCCGGTGAACGCGCAGACGCTGTCCATCTCCCGCCTTGACAGGGTGGCGTTGGTCGATGCGCTGACGACGCCACTTGCCGTTCGGTCCAGCTGGCGCTCACGCGCCCCAACGACGCGCGCGCGGACGCTGGCCGACGACTCCGCGGCCTTCCGAGACGTCAGCGCTTCAACTCCGACCGGCGGCACCGCGACGTGCACATCCAGGCGGTCGATGAGTGGCCCACTGAGTCGGGCCAGATACTGGTGACGCCGCCGAGGGGAACAGCGACAAGGTCGTGTTGAGTGTCCCCAATAGCCACATGGACACGGATTCACCGCGGCCACGATCAGTGCACGAGCGGGAAACTCGGCTCGCGCACGAGCGCGCGCGATGCACACGACACCGTCCTCCAGCGGCTGCCGCAACGCTTCGATGGCGGACCGCTTGAACTCGGCTAGTTCGTCGAGAAACAGCACGCCGTTGTGAGCGAGACTGACCTCACCGGGCCGTGGCACATCGCCTCCTCCGATCAATGCCGGCTCGCTGACGCTGTGATGCGGCGCGCGGAAGGGCCGCACGTCGACGATTCCGCTCGGCCGCCGCACAAGCCCGGCGACCGAATGCACCGCTGTTGCCTCAAGCCCCTCTTCGTACGTAAGTGGCGGCAAGATGCTCGGCAGGAGCCGTGCAAGCATCGTCTTGCCGGAGCCAGGAGGTCCGATCATCAGCAAATTGTGCCCGCCCGCCGCGACAACTTCGAGTGCTCGCCGCGCCACGGCCTGCCCACGCACGTCTGCGAGGTCGCCGCCAACGTTCACCCCCGGCTTGAATTCTGTCGTGGGAACGTGAGGCAGCGACCGCTCTGCCGAAAGATCCGCGACCACATCCTCGAGGTAGTGCGCACTGCGGATATCGGTCCCGCGAATCAGTCCGGCTTCGGCAGCGTTGCCGGCCGGGACGATCGCGCGCTCAAGCCGATTGCCCTGAACCCGGGGCAGTACGCCAGCCACGGGTCGCACGGCGCCGTCGAGCGATAGCTCGCCGAGCAGCAAGACGTTGGCAAGCGCGGCTTGAGGAATGCGTCCGATCGCACCGAGTACGCCGCAGGCGATAGCCAGATCGAGTCCCGCTCCCTGCTTGCGGACGCCAGCAGGAGCGAGATTGACGGTGAGGGCGAATTCATCGAGCAGTACGCCGAGTTTCGACAACGCGCTGGCGACTCGAACGCGGGCCTCGCGAACGGCCGCGTCCGCAAGCCCGACCATCTGGAAAAACGCCGGACCCCGCGTGCAGCTGACTTCAACCCGGATCGGACACGCGTGTAACCCTGCGACCGTAGCTGCGTTTGCAATCGCGAGACCGATGGGTTTACCTGCGATGGCGCCAGCGTTGGTATTGTGAGCGAGCATGCTGGGTGCGGTGCACGCTTCGTGCCGGTTGCAACGCCGCGGAATGATTGCGGGCGAGGGGTGGCGGTGGCCGCCTCCTGGCCGGTCACCGCCACTTCGCCGGCGGATTTGGCCTCAGCGGCGGGACGCGGTGGCCGGCATCTGACCGAGCTTGAGATCGCGCGCTGGATCCTCGCCATCGAGGAATCGCTCGACGTCGTCGAGGCGGTCGTGACCCCAGAATGGCTCGCCGTCCACCACGACTGTCGGTACTCCGAATACCCCGGCAGCGATGGCGGCGTCGGTATTACTGCGCAGTTCAGCTTTGTTGTCGGGACTGCCAACAGCGGCTGTCAGCGCCTCACCGTCGAGTCCGGCGTCGGATAGGATCGTTGCAACGTCGCCGACCGTCTGCACGCTGCGCGCCTGGGACCAGACGGCCGAGTACAGCGCGTCGATCACGGCGCGTTGATGCCCAGCAGCGTTGCCGACCAGGGACGCGCGCAGCGCCGCGAGCGGATTGAACGGGTGGCTGCGCGGCAGGCTCAGCGGCGTTTGCAACTGCGCTGCGCGGCGGAATACGTCCTTGAACGTGAACAGCCGTTTGGCTGGGATTTCCGCCGGACCGAGCTGGCCGTAGTGATTGAGCAGCGCCGCGAACACGATCGGGCGAATCCTCAATGCACAGCCGCGGCGATCCGCGAGATCCTGGACGCGTGGCCACGCGAGGTATGCGTAGGGCGAGATGTAGTCGAAATAGAAGTCGAACTCAGTTGTGGTCATACTGAGAAGTTCCAATCAGAGTCGTTGATCGTGCGCATCTGCCGCCAGTAACTGAGGGTGAATCCCGGCCAGTTGTTGGTGATCTTGCCGGCTTCGTTCTTGTACCAATTGCCGCACTCGGCCGCCCAAACCGTCTCCGCGAGGCGGCGCTGGATGGCGGTGTTGTAGGCGGACATCGCATCCGCGCGGACGTCGACGTAACGCGCTCGGCCTTGTGCGAGGCGCTTGACGAGCTGCAGAATGCTGCGAAGTTGGCACTCGATCATGAAGACGATCGAGTTGTGTCCGAGGTTCGTGTTCGGCCCGTACACGATGAAGAGATTCGGAAAGCCCGCCACGGCGATGCCCCGATAGGCCTCTGCGCCCGCGCGCCACGCTTCGCTAAGTCGACGACCATCGAGCCCTTCGAACTCCATCGGAGCGAGCAATCGCGTGGATTCGAACCCAGTCGCATAGATCAACGTATCGAGCTCGTGGTGAGCGCCATCGGTTGTGGTGACACCGGTCTTGGTGAGGTTCTGTACACCTTGGCTGTTGACCGAAACGTTGCGTCTTTGAATGGATTGATAATACTCGTTGGAAATTAGAATGCGCTTGCAGCCAACGGGGAAATCCGGCGTCAGGTGTTCCCGTAAGGTTGGATCCTTCACGTGCTCGCAGAGGTGGTTTTCTGCGAGGGTCTGCGCGTGCCTGTTCGCCCAGTGGTCCCTCTTAAAGCCGAGCGCGCGAGCCTCCATTGCAGCGTAGATCAGGTAGCGGTGTAGTCGTCGCGCGCCGGGAATGTGTCGGAACGCGAACCGCTCGATGTCCAGGTATCGGCGGTCGGGTTTTTCGACCATCCAGTTGGCAGAACGCTGGAAGATGGTCAGATGCTGTACCGCGGGAACGATTTCCGGAATGAACTGAATGGCGCTTGCGCCGTTGCCGACGACCCCCACACGTTGACCGGCGAGCGAAACGCGGTGGTTCCACTGAGCCGAATGGAATTGGGCGCCCGTGAATTCGTCCTGACCCGGAAATGAGGGCGTTGACGGTCGGTTCAGCTGACCGGTGGCAGAGATCACGATGTCGGCTTCCAGCGACTCGCCAGACGCCGTTGTTAGCGTCCAGCGGCCCGATTTCGCGTCGAACGCCCCTTTAGCTATTTCGGTATTGTATTGAATGTGTTCGTTGATGCCGTGTTTTTCCGCGCAGGACTCCAGGTAGCGTAAGATTTCTGGTTGCTTGGGAAACTTGCGCGACCAGTTTGGGTTGGGCTCGAACGAGTAACAGTACAGGTGAGAAGGGACGTCGCATCCGCACCCGGGATAGGTGTTGTCGCGCCAGGTTCCCCCGAGGCGCGCGGCCTTCTCGATGATCTTAAACGAGTCGATCCCAGCACGCTTCAGCTGCATGCCAGCGGCGAGTCCGCCGAACCCTGCGCCGAGAATCACGATGCTTGGTGCCACGGCCGCCACCTTACCAGCAACTCGCTCCGTGCCGGGATTCGTCAAACCCGCACACACTCTTCACATTCTCCTGAACCGCCCGCGCTAGGCTAGCGTCATGCGCCGAGCGGTTGCCCAAGTCCAGTGGCTGCTGCTGGCGATCGTCGTCGTGCTCGCGCCGCTGTCTTACGGGTATGTTCAGGCGCTCAACCACGACGGTGCACGGGTGGTTTCGCGGACGACGCCGGCTCGGCGACCGCCGCTAACGGCGCGAAGCGTATGGCTGGTCGTGCTGGACGGTCTGCGGGTCGATACCAGCCGCACGTTGCCCGCACTCAATCGACTTCGGCGCCAAGGCTTTGACGGCGTGTCGACGGCTGAGATCCCGAGCTTATCGCGGCCAGCCTACACATCGATGGCCAGTGGCGCTCCACCGAGTATCCACGGCATTCGTACCAACAGCTGGCCGGGGGCCGTGCGGGTCGACAGCGTTTTTGCCCAGGCTAGAGCCGCCTCGGCTCAGGTAAACGGCGCCGCTAACCTGAGCTGGTGGGAGGGAAACCACGGCCACGCGTTTGACGCCTGGCATGTCGTGGGCGGCGTCGCCGATTCAGCTCAAATGACCGCAGCGATCCGTCGCGCCTGTGCGGGGTTTCCACGGCTTGGCGTGGTGCATCTCATCGATGTCGACCGTGAAGGTCACAGCCACGGTGTGGGGCCGCGATACCAACGGGCGGCCGAGCGAGTCGATCGCGGCGTCGCCAACCTGCTCAGCCATCTCGACCTGTCGCGTGACGCGGTGATCGTCACAGCTGATCACGGGCACCGTCTGCACGGTGGTCATGGTGGTCCGGAGCCTGAGGTTGTACGGGTTCCTGTTGTGGCTGCGGGTCAAGGGATCCGGCGCGGGAGCGGACGGCTGCCGTCGATTTGCGGCATCGCGCCGTCGCTCGCCGAGCTATCGGGTTTGCCGGCACCTCAGTCGTCAACCTGCGACCCGTTTGGTGCCATGCTGGAGCGCAAAGATAATGTGTGGCGCCAGCGCTATCACGAGCAGCAAACCGAACTCGCGGCCGCTGCTGATGCTCAGGTCAGTTCTGGGAACGTGTGGCGGTTGAGTCGCCGAGCGTTTGCTCTGCTAGTGGTCTTCGTTGCCGGAGCGGTGTTGTGGCGTGGCGTTCGGCGTGTCGGAGTCGCCGGCTGGCTGCCTGTGCTCTACTGGGTCACGACCGTCGCGAGCCAAGCTGCGAGCGGATGGCCGTTTAGCTTCAGCGCGATTGTGACACCTCGAGGTTTCATGCTCCGGACGGCGCTGTTCAGCGTGCTGGCTCTAGCCGCGTACTGGCTAGCGCTGCTGCGACTGACTCGCGGCAAGTCTGCCGGCGAGCGCCAGGCGGCGTGGCGCGCCGCGGCCTGGGTTGGCGCGCTCGTGCCGCTGGGGTGGTGGGCGTGGTTTGGCTACCGTCAGCCGTTGCAACTCGCGCCGCCGTGGGCGATGTACTTTGCGCTTTTTCTCGGGCCGTGGGCGGGCGGCTTTGCGTTCGTCGCGTGGTGTGCGGATGTAGCTACCGCTTTGCGCGGTTCAGCCCACAACAAACGTGCGTGACAGCAGCAGCTCATGGACGTTCTTGAGTCGGCCGAGAAGCGCCTGAGCCGCAGCGCTGCGCTCCGCTTGTGGTGCGACGAATCCAGCGATGTAGCGCTCCAGCGGTTCCGGTCTCGCGCCGCGAACGCTCTCGATGACGCGCTCCACTGTCTTGAGCTGTTCGGGCGGCACCAACACCGACTGCTGATGATAGAGCGTCCAAGCCGTATCGAGCCACTTGCCGTGGTATGTGGAGCTCGCCAGGACGATTGCCCACGCCGCGACCTTTTCCGTGCGCTGCGGATTGAGTGTTGCGCCGGGTTTTAGCAGAGCCTGCAGCTCATCCGATACTTCGCCAGAGGGCGGCAACTTGGCCAGCATCTCCCGATACCAGTCGTCTTCGGCGGCTGCGTCGGGAGCGTGCGGCACGGTTGAGCCTTTGGATGGCGGAGGCGCGCCAGTCCAGGCTTCGACCGCCACCGTGAACTCGTTTCGCCCGATGGTTAGCTTTGCGCCGGAGGGGATGGCAGCGCTGTCCGACACGCGTTTGCCATCCACGAACGTGCCGTTGCGGCTGCTCAGATCAGTGATCGTTACCTCACGCCCGCGCAGGGCGATCTCCGCGTGCCGTTTGGAGACACGCGGGTCGTTCGGCAGCGCGATTTCGCACAGTCGGCTGCGACCGATCAGGTGTTTACCGGCGGTCAGCGTCCAGTTCTCGTGGCGACTTACCAGCTTCAGAATGTACGACTGGGTTTCCATGCGAGGCCGTGCCGCCGGACCGGAGACACTTACTCAAGGTTACGCCGAGTCTTTGCTCGGGTCCCACGAAATTTTGGGATAGGGTCGCGTTCACATGACGACTCACAAAGTGGTGTTAATTCCCGGCGACGGGATCGGTCCCGAGGTTAGTGGCGCAGTCAAGAAGGTGTTCGCTGCGGCGGGCGCACCCGTCGAGTGGGTGTTGCGCTACGCAGGCGAAGCGGCGCTTCAAAGCGGAGCGGACGACGTTCTACCGGAGACGACCGTGGCGGCCGTGCGCGAGCATGGTGTGGCGCTCAAGGGACCATGCTCAACGCCGATCGGCAGCGGGTTTCGGTCCGTCAACGTGGCGCTGCGAAAGAAGCTCAATCTCTACGCCGCCGTGCGACCGGTTCGGAGCCTGCCCGGCGTCAAGACCCGGTTTGAGAACGTGGACCTGGTCGTCGTTCGTGAAAACACCGAGGGTCTGTATAGCGGGATCGAGAACCTCATCACCGAGGGCGTGGTCGCCTCGCTGAAGGTCGCGACCCGTACCGCCTGCCATCGCATCGCCCACTGGACGTTTCGTTACGCAACGCACCGTGAGCGTAAGAAGATCAGCGTTCTTCACAAGGCGAACATCATGAAGATGAGCGACGGAATGTTCATCGATGAGTCGCGCAAGGTACACGAGGTCGACTATCCAAACATCGAGTACAACGAGGTGATCATCGACGCGGCGAGCATGAAGATCGTCCAGGACCCAAGTCAGTTCGACATCATTCTTTGTGAGAACCTCTACGGTGACATCGTTTCGGACCTCTGCGCTGGGTTGGTCGGTGGGCTAGGTGTGACGCCTGGTGCGAACATCGGCGATGAAGACGCAGTGTTCGAAGCGGTTCACGGCTCAGCACCGGACATTGCAGGTCAAGACCTTGCGAACCCGCTAGCACTTCTCATGAGCAGCACAATGATGCTCAATCATCTGGCAGATACTCGCAAAGACGAGGCGTGTCGGAACGTCGCTACCAAAATAAAGAGGGCGTACAACAAAGCGCTAGAAGAGGGACACAAGACGCGAGACCTCGGCGGCGAGCTGTTGACGAGTCAGTTCACGCAGGCCGTGATCGAACGCTTGTAGCTGTCGTGCCCGCTTGGGTGACGCAGGCTCGGTCACCGTTTGGCTGAGACTACGAGTTCGTCCTAGCGGTGAGGGCTTTGAGCGCGACGCGCTCGATCATTCGACTGAGTCGCGCCGTGTCCGGTCGACCCGCGATGCGGCGTTCCGCTTCGAGATACGCAGGCATGAACCTGACAACGCGTGGAAGGCGAGTCAGGCTCTTACGCAGTGCGAAGGTTGCCGCCTGGTACGCCCGTTCGTCGCGCTTTCGATCACCAAACCCAAACTCACGACGGAATCTCGGGGGCATCATCCCGCCCGTCAGCGCTTCTAACACTTTGAACGTCGGGGCGACCACCGGCCGCGGTGCAGTGAATAGTAACTCCCGCAGCTCCAGCGCAGGGCGCCCGACGAACAGCTCGTCGGAGTCGAACATGCGCTGCATATAGGCCTCGAATTCGGACCAGCCGTCGGGCATCGCGTCGTGGGGTATGCCGAACAGCCTCGCAAACCGTTTTGACTCACGGTAATAGTCATCCTTTTCCGCAAAGGTGAGCGGCTTGAACAGCAAGTCGTAAGTCAGGATGGCGCTGTCGACGAGCGTGGCGTGAACCCAGAATAGCGCGTCGACTTGGTTCGCCATGTACTCGGAACCGTTCGCGTGGGAACCCGCAGACTCTGTGATCTTGCCCGTGATACGCGTGTGGATATTATGGACGCGTCGTGCCGACTTGAACGCGGTGTCGAGGTCCCCAAACACCATCGCCAGTACGTTGTCGAACGTTCGCTGGAAGCGGCCGAGGGGGTCCTCGCGTGTTTTCGAATGTTGGTCGACGGCGTGAGCCACCCATGGGTGGGCCAGCTGAAGCAGCGCCGCGCGCCCGCCCCCCAAGAACAGACCCGACTCTCTTCCGATTCGCCACGACGTGCTACCGGGCCCGTAGATGCCGCAGCGGGGGTCTTCCGTCGCCTCGCGTATCGCCTCGATCTCGGCTTCAAGTTGCTGTCGCGTGACCAGCATGAGCTAAGCGTGCCTGTGTGCGAGCGGGGACGCCACGGGCATCATCCAGTCTGGGGTTCTAGCGGCGGAAATCCGCCAGTTTCGCGGTGAGCGCGCCGGTCGTCGGTTCGACCGTGGCAGCCGCCGCGGCAGCAGGCATCTGTCCAGTTCTGAATCTCCGTGCCGGGGGTCGCCGCGTCCGGGCGTCTTGCCACGCGAACGCCTCACACACGCCGGCATCGTGCCCCATGCACTCGCCACAAATACCGCAAGCTTGACCGCCGTCGAGCCCGACCATCCGCGCGAGCGCGGTTCGCCGACAACCCGACGAGGCAGCGTACTTGGCCAAACTGTCGAGTCGGGCGCTGGTCTGCTCGCCAACGGTTTCAAGCTGATCGCAGAGCACGCTCCCGCGCTCTTGCAGCTCGCTGCTGGGTAGAGCCGGAGCCAGCCAGCCGCGCTGCTCTCGGACGAGGCCAGCATGAGCTAAGTGCCGCGCGGCCTGCGCCGCTGCCCAACGGGTGATCCGCGCCGCGGACGCGAGACGCTCGACGGTCAGCGGGCTCTCACTCTCGGCCAACGCGCGCAGGGCCGGAGCCACGACTGCTGGGTCGAGGCGAAGCGATGCGAGCAGTTGCTCGTTTTGGAGACGGTCCGAGTCATCGCATAGCAGCACCGCGGTGGCCGGCTTGCCGTCCCGACCCGCCAGGCTCACGTCGCGGACGTAGTGGTCGATGGACGAGGGGGCTTGGTAGTGTACGACAAAGCGAATGTCGTCCTTGTCTACGTGGCGCCCGAAGTGGAACGGCGCGCTGCGAACCGAGTCTGATGCGCGGCTCAGACCGCCCGGCGCAAAGTCGCTGGTGGCCACTAGTACGGCGCGTCGGCCGCTGCTCAAAAAGGCGCGAGCCTCGGCAGCGCGTTCGCTTGGCGCCAAGTGCGCATGGTATCGGTGCGCCGGAACGCGTAGTTTGCATAGCACCTGATACACTAAGTCGACGTCACTCGGCGTTCGGCAAAACACTACGCCGGGCCGGCGTAGCTTCGTTACGAGCTCGACGAATTCGCGTTGGCGCCCCTGTTTCGGGTTCATTACCACGTCGAGCGATACCGCGTCGTGAACCCAGTCGCCGCCGAGCGAAACCGGTGACGTGAGTGAGAGCATGTCGCGCAGATCGTGTTCGGCTGCCGGCGAGATCGGGCCGGACTGAACGAGGGTCGGTGGGGACCCGAGGCGGTCGAGGGCTTCGCCCAGTGTCGAATAGCCAGGCAGGAACTCGTAGCTCCACTCCGAAGCGCAGTGCGCTTCGGTGAGCG
Source organism: Polyangia bacterium (assembly GCA_030430975.1). Classification (GTDB taxonomy): domain Bacteria; phylum Myxococcota_A; class Polyangia; order Polyangiales; family Polyangiaceae; genus JAUIKB01. The sequence goes on along the minus strand of JAUIKB010000078.1, from coordinate 961 downwards.
TTACATCCGACACGCCCGCCTCTATCAGCGCGCTGAGCAAGTCGGGTTGGTGTAGCTGATCCGGTGTCACGAAGCAGGCGGCTACCTTGCGATGACGAACGTGCTGCAGTGCGAGAATGCGCTGACCCCCGACCACTTGGTGATCGAGACGCACGCAAGCAGCACCCCCGCCGGCGAGGCGCTCGGCGTCAGCGTCGAGCCATCGTGGCTCTGGGCCGACGATGAGCGATACGCCGGCCTTGTCGGCCGCGGATTCGGAAGCGAGCGCGAGCCTGGCGGCGACTTCGCCGGAGCCAGGCGGTAGCTTGAACAGCACATCTCGACCTTCCAAGATCGCGCTCGCGGCGCGGCGTACCGGTTTCGACCAAGCGAGCTTCAGCTGTGAGGCCCGGCTCTGCATCCGGCGTTCAGCGGCGACGCCATGTCGGTGTCGCCGCGGGTGGCGGGTCAGCTGCGGCAGGGGCGCGGCTGAGCTACGCAGCTCGGCTGGAGCGGTTTCGGCGGTCTTCGCGCGCGGGGGCAGTCGTCCGACTCGGACACCCGTTCGTGATTGTGTGGTCGGTGCTGCCGTACTTTGGGGAGCGGCGATACGGGCGGGTTGTGGCGCTGCCTTGGGGGCGGGTCGATCTTGCAGCTGCGCGCGGAGTCGCGCCAGCGCCAGTGTTTTGAACGGAACCTCGGCAGGTCCACGTCGCCAAGTGGCAAGCCCCCGTCCGGTGGCCGTGCGGCGAGCGGCATTGCTCGGCGCTGATTGCCGTGTGGAAGTGGTCGGTTGGGTTTGCGCTTTGGCGGGCGCCTTCTTCTTAGCGGGCGCCTTCTTCTTAGCGGGCGCCTTCTTCTTAGCGGGCGCCTTCTTCTTAGCGGGCGCCTTCTTCTTGGCGGGCGCCTTCTTCTTAGCGGGCGCCTTCTTCTTGGCTGGCGCCTTCCTCTTGGCGGGTGCCTTCCTCTTAGCGGGCGCCTT
>JAUIKB010000077.1 GCA_030430975.1 Polyangia bacterium | reverse complement strand
ACGGTCAACCGACGAATCTGCGTTCAGCCTTCAGACGCGGCTAGGAGCGTGACGCTAGTCACCATGCTCGGGTCGTGTGTCGAGAGTCGAAACAAGTGCACGCGTTTTCCAACCGTCACGCGGCGTATCAGGGCCGACAGCCGGCTCGGCTGCTCTGCCGTGCAACGGTAGGTCGGCACCTGGCTAGTCCGACCTGTTCTACTCGTCGTCGAGCGATTCCCGAAAGTCGTCCGCCACGGGGGCTACTAGCTCTTCGGGCGATTCGCTGTCGACGGCCAACACGGGGAGCGCCTGCAGATCGTCACCGCCCATCATGGCGACGATCTGGCGCAGCGTATCGCGGATGTTCACCTTCGCCGGCTCATCGAGAGCCGCGAGGCGGACGGCGAACTTTTCCTGCAGTGGCGAAGGGGCGTCCTTCAGCAGCGCCCGACCCGCGTCGGTGATCGACACCGTTACCTGACGGCGGTCGGTTTCCGACCGTACGCGGTTGACCAGTTGACGGGTCAAGAGGCGATCGACGATGCCGGTCACGGTGGCCTGGCTCAACGAGACCTGGCGGGCTAGCTGCGAAGACGTAAATGAGTCGTGCGTCCTAAGCGCTCGCAGGCACACCAGTTGCGGACCGGTCAGCCCGAACGTATTGGCCAGGTATCGACTGTGTAGATCGATAGCCCGCGAGATGCGGCGGAGCGAGATGAGAACGTCTTCTTCCAGACTCTCCGACACGGTGGCTCATCCTACCCGGGTCGAGGCGACGCAGCACCCGAATCTGACCTGAGCGCTTTAACCAAGCAATAGATGCAGACTATCAACACGATGCAGAACGGCAGCCCAATGCTCACAGAAGCCGATTGCAGGCCGAGCAGCGCGTTCTTGCCACCGACGTAGAGCAGGACCGCCGCGCTCGTTCCCTCGGCACATGCCCAAAACACGCGCTGCCAGGTGGGCGGGTTGGGATGTCCGCCTGACGCTAGCATGTCGACTACCAGCGAAGCGGAGTCCGACGACGTGACAAAGAATACCGCGACCACGACGGTCGCCAGCGTGGTCGTAACCACCCCGAGCGGCAGTTTGGCGAGCATGACGTAGATCGCGGTGGACGAGTCGGCCGCGACGGCGCTCGCAATCCCCCCTTGCGTGTCTTCGAGGTGCAAGGCCGTGCCTCCGAACACGCCGAACCATAACCACGCGACCAACGTCGGGACGATCAGCGCACCGAACACGAGTTCTCGAATCGTTCGCCCGCGCGATATCCGAGCAATGAAGATGCCCACGAACGGCGCCCATGCGATCCACCAACCCCAATAGAAGAGCGTCCATGTATTGGACCAATCCCTCGTCGCTGTGTCATGCGCCCCGATCTTGAAGGTGTGCGCTGCAACGACGCGGCCATATGCGCCAAGGCCTTGCACTGTGCTCTCCAGTATTCGCAGAGTAGGCCCGGCCAGGAAAACTATCGCGACCAACGACAGGGCCAACACCACGTTGAGTTCACTCAGCCTGCGTATGCCCTTGTCCAGGCCGCTTACTAGCGAGACGGTGGCGAGCAGAGTGATCACCGCGATCAGCATGAGCTGCGTTGTCAGCGTGTGAGGCGTGCCGAATAGATGGGCGAGGCCGGCGCTGATCTGCATCGAACCGAGGCCAAGCGAGGTTGCCAGGCCGAAAATCGTGGCGAGTGCGGCCAACGCGTCGACGAAGTGTCCTGCGAAGCCGTGAATCCGGTCGCCCAGCACGGGATGAAGGCATGAGCGGATCGATAGCGGGAGACCTTTGCGATGCGAGAAGTAGGCGATACAAACGCCCATGACGACGTAGATGGCCCAAGCGTGGACACCCCAATGGAACAGAGTGAGCGCGATCGCGCCGCGCCGTGCTTCAAGCGTGCCCCCCGCCCCCGACGGCGGTTTCACGTAGTGCATGATCGGCTCGGCTACCGAGAAATAGACGAGTCCAATGCCCATGCCCGCGCTGAACAGCATCGTGAGCCACGTCAGCGTGGGAAAGTCGGGGCGGGCGTCGTCGGGGCCCAGTCGGATGCTTCCGTGGCGGCTGAAGATCAACCAGCACGCGATGCCGATAAAGCCCGCGACTGCCAGCACGTACAGCCAGCCGAAGTTGGCCGTCACGCTGCTGAGCCACCGACCGAAGACCAGCTTCGCGGTGTCGGGTTTTAACGTGCTGAAACCGAGCAGCGCCACCAACGTGATCGCCGCAGGTGCAAACACCGGCCAGCAGATCGAGGCGCGGCCGTTGCCCGGTGTATCGCTGCTCACGATCAGCTGCTCACTGCTAAGTCGTCACTCTTTGGCTAGGCGAAACGCGCCCCACGCTAGATGGCCGGCGTGCCCGCCTTCGATCCAGCGTTTTAGTCCCGCCTTCATACGCTGCAGGTACTCGCGGCTAACCGTCTTTTCGAGCACGGTGGCTTGCTTCTCGGTTTCCTCAAGTACCCGCGTGTAGTGTCGGATCAGTTGCGGGGTCATGTCGTTGAAGTGAGCGTCGGCGAAACCGCAGCGTCTTGCCGCATCCAAGTAGAATCCTGGCGAGCCCAACGAACTGAGGTGAATTCGCTCCAGAATGGGGTTTAACACGCCGTCCGGGCAGCCGTCGCTCTGCATGGGATCGGTGAAAACAAACACTCCACCCGGCTTGAGCACGCGGAAGCCCTCAGCGATGACACGTTCGCGCCGCGACGTGTGGAGGATCGCGTCCTGCGACCATACAACGTCGTAGCTTTCGTCCGCGTACGGCAAATCCTCGATGCTTCCATCCTGGACGTCGATGCGTTCCGCTAGGCCGGCCCGCGCATTCAGCGCGCGGGCGCGCTCGTTCTCGACTCCGCTCAGGTTCAGCGCTGTCACGCTGACATTGAACTCACCCGCGATGTAGCGCGCCGCGCCGCAGTACCCAGAACCCATGTCGAGCAGCCGTGCGCCCAACTTCAGTCGGGGGTCGCACAATGAAGCCAGGTACACGACTGTGCGGCGGCTTGCGTCAGCGATCACCTCATCGTCGGTTTCGTACAGGCCGATGTGGATGTCTTCTCCGCCCCATACCGTAGCGTAGAAGTGATCAGCGTCTGCGCTGTCGTAGTAGGCACGAGCGGTTTCGACCTCCGCGGCGGCGGTCACGACTTCGACTCCTGCCGGTAAGCTTTCTCGGCGAAATGGATCAGGAAGTCCGGCTCTTCCTCTTGATAAGTCTCCTGGAAGTCCCCAAACGTAGTCGTTCGCTGGAAGCCGACCTCCGCCGTCAGGCGGCGTACGTATTCGCGCCGCAGTGGGAACATGTTCAGGTGAAACTTTGACTTATCGGGAAAGCTGTACTCGAACCGGGCAAGGCCATCGTCGACATGAACCGGCCTCACTGAAACATCGTCACCGCAGTAGTAATAGGTGCGCCCCCCGGCGTAGTTCCCATCCAGGATAGAATCGTAGTTTCGCTGGTCTAGCACCAGGACGCCGTCGTGGCGCAGGGCGGCGTAGAACTCGGCCAGTGCTTTGCGTCGGTCGTTCTCATCAAAGAGGTGCGTGAAGGAGTTGCCCAGGCAGATCACGGCGTCGAATTTCTGGTGGACGTCGCGATTCAGCCAGCGCCAATCGGCCTTCACCGTTCGCAGAACGTGTCCACGCTCGCGAGCGTTGCTGAAGGCTTTCGCGAGCATTTCTGCGCTTCCGTCGGCGCTGACGACCTCAAAGCCGTTCTCGATCAGTCGGCACGAGTGGAACCCGGTGCCTGTCGCGACGTCCAGCACGCGACGAACCCCTCGCTGGCGCAGCTGGTCGATGAAGAACTGACCTTCGGTCGCGGCGCGGGCGTTCCAGTTGATCAGATCGTCCCACTTGTTCACAAATGACTGAACATATTCGGCTTTGTAGTGATCGGTCTTGCGGACAGAGTGCGGATCATCGCCGTACTCCTGCTTGTCTGGAGATAGCGCTGATTTGGGGAGGGCGTTGGCGGGGTGCATCGGGGTAGATACTTCCAGTTCAAAGCTTTGAGTTCAATATATTTGGATACACGGTACTTGAACGCCTGCACAGTCCGTCGAAGCCGTCGCCAGCGCTTCCGCTTGCGGCGCCGCAGTTAGGTACGGTGACTAGTCGTCCCAGCCATCTTCTCGAAGTCGCACGCACTAGGCACCAGGCGCCAGGTCGATGGGCTACGGCTTGGGGCACTCGCGATAGATCTGCTCAACGATGGCCGGTAGCTCTCGTCGCGCACCCCGCAGGTCCGAGCGCGAACAAAACGACGATAGGCCACACCGAAGCGGTGTGACCTATCTTGTCATCGAGTTCCTTGGGTATCAGGTGGCGCGTCTAAACATGTTCGACACCATGGTGACAACAGCCATGATCAGGAAGCCGAAGAAGAGGATCTTCGCGATGCCGGCGGCGCCTCCGGCGATTCCGCCGAAGCCGAGCAGGGCAGCAATAAGAGCAAGGACGAAGAACAGAAGGGCGTAGCGGAGCATACAGAATTCCTTTCGGGGATGCGCCGTCGTCGGCGCGGAAGGTAGAAGACGCCGGTCAAGGCGGCCGCACCAACCAGGAAGCCAGTGCGGATTGAACCACCGTGCTGCAACGGCCGTGCCAAGCCGTTGCCCGTGCGAATGGCGTGTCGTTGGTCGGCGTGACGCGGCGAATTGCCCCGGTCGTTGCGTTCTGGTGTAGCGAAGCCGGTTTATTCCCGCGGTTCCGCTGGCATGTGTCCTGCATTCGTAGTGGGTATGGATAAACCAAGCATTTTTCGGAGCCTACGCTCCGACCACGACACCGCGCGACGCCTGATGAGCATCTTGTCAAAAACTCATGGTAATTCCCGAGGCCGACAAGAACTCTTCGTGCGCCTACGCGCCGAACTATTGGAACACGCGGCCGCCGAAGAATCCACGCTCTACGCAGCGATGACTGAGAACGACGGCACTGCCGATTCAGCGCAGCACTCGGTCAACGAACACCGTGAGCTGGAGGAGCTGTTGATGCAGCTATCTCACATTGGCTATGACTCGCCGCACTGGCTGTCGGTGCTGGAGCGCCTGATCGACAGAGCCAAACACCACATGAAGGAGGAGGAGAAGGAGACCTTCATGAGCGCTCGCAACATCATCACCGAGGAAGATAGCGCAGCGCTCGCCGAACGTTACGCCAGTGAGCGAGCCCGTCTGAAAGAAACACGCGACATTTCGTTTCGTGATGCGGAAACCGGGGTTGCTCCCGCCACGCTTGAGGCGCGTTCAGCGGAGACGATTCGTAAGCAAGCGGCGGAGCGCGGCATCCCCACGGACAGTCAGACCAAGTCCGAACTGATCACGCACTTGCGCGAGCAGTCGGGCTCAGTCGCCTGGTAGTCAGCGCTACGCTGTGGACGCGACGATCGGGAACTCGACGGTCATGCGAGTTCCCTTTCCCGGTCCCTCGCTGTGTGCAGTGATCGTCGCCCCGTGGAGCTTCACCAGGTGAGACACGATCGAAAGTCCTAGCCCCAAACCGGAATCTCGTTTCGAGTCGGCTGAGTGCCCACGAAAGTAGCGTTCGAATAGGTGTTCGAGCTTCTCGGGCGCGATGCCGCGACCCGTGTCCTCGACGATCAAGCGTGCCACGTTTTCTTCTACCGACAGAGACACGGTCACCTTGTCGCCCTTCGAACAGGCTTTGAGAGCGTTGGACACAAGATTATCGACGATCTGCTGTAGGCGCCGCTGATCCGCAGCGATCCGCAGCTCGCCGGCCGCGGATGCGAGCGATAGCTCGACGCCTAATTCGTCGGCGACTGCGCTCGCGGTCTGAACGACCGAGGCAACGACGCCGTGGGGATCGAGCGGCTCGAGATTGACCGTCAGCTTGCCGGCGCCGATGCGCGCGGCATCGAGAATGTCTTCTACCAACGCCACCACACGCTTGAGGCTACGGGTGCCGCGTTTTATCGCGTCGGCGCGCTCTTCTGCATTTCCCTCTTCGAGCAACTCGAACGACAGCGAAATGACGTTAAGCGGTGAACGCAGGTCGTGCGCGACCATGGCGAGCACTTCATCTTTTGCCTTGCTCGCCGCGTCTGCGGCAGCCAATTGCTGTTTCTGACGTATCGTCGCTAAGCGGCTGCGCTCAAGCTCTTTTTGGGTCACGGCATACAGCACCGTGCGGATCAGCTGCACTTGGTCGAACTGGCCTTTGACCAGGTAGTCGCTCGCCCCGGCCGTCATAGCGCGACGGTCCACGGCGTCGTCGCCTTGTCCGGTCAGCATGATGACCGGTCCGGCAAACCCTACCTGCACCGCCTCTTCGAGCAGCGCCAGGCCATCCTCGGCGCCGAGCCGGTAGTCGATCAACGCGACGTCGACAGAATTCGACTCCAGCTCCGGACGCGCTTTGTCCGCGCTTGCTGCCCAACTAACTTCGACACCCTCCGCGAGGCCGCGTTCGAGCATCATCTTGGTCAGGATGTAGTCGTCCTCGTCATCGTCGATGACGAGCACTTTGAGGATGCGCTCGTCCACTAGTCGGCTTCGCGAGGAAGTTCGACGAACTCGACCCAGTACGTACCGAGGCTGCGAGCGAGTTCGACCAGGCGTTCAAATGTCACGGGCTTCGAGATATAGGAAGCCGCTCCGAGATCGTACGACGCGACTAGATCTGCCTCCTGGCGCGACGTCGTCAACACCACAACGGGTATCCGCTTAAAGTCGGGAGAGTGCTTCAGCCAGCTGAGTGCCTCACGGCCGTCCATCTTCGGCATGTTCAAGTCCAGAAGAATCAAGCCGGGCCTAGGCGCTTCGGCAGGCGGAGCCCATTTGCCCCGGCGCTCAAGATACTCGATCAGCTCTTCGCCGTTCTCGACACAATACAACTGGTTGAGAACTCGACTTTGTTCAAAGGCCTCGCTAGCCAAGAGTCGATCGTCAGGATCGTCCTCCGCCATCAGCAACACCAGCGGCTTTTTCGCCATCGCTAATCTTCCTTTCCGGACTCGGAAGCTGGACCGGATTCCGGGACGTGGGGTTTCCGTGGGAGTGCCACGACAAATCGGCTTCCCTTACCGAGTTCGCTGCTGGCTGTCAATTCGCCACCGTGGCGCTCGACGATCCGGCGACACACGGCGAGTCCTATACCGGTCCCCTCGTACTCGGTACGACCGTGAAGCCGCTGGAACGGGGAAAAGATGCGGTCCAGATACTTCTCGTCGAAGCCGATGCCGTTATCTTCAACGAAGAAACTCACCCGATCGGCCGCCGTCTCGACCGGGCCTACCCGCACAACCGGCGGGACGTCCGGCTGATGGAACTTCAAGCCGTTTCCGATGAGATTCTGGAGGATCTGCCGCATCTGTGTCGGGTCCGTTTCAAAGCTCTGTAGTTCGTCCGCTTTGACGGCCCCGCCCGTCTCCTCGATCCGGGTTTCCAGGTCAGATAGAACTTCGTCGAGCACCACGTTCAGGTCCGTCTGCTCGAGCTGCGGGGGACGCGTGTTGACGCGCGAGTACTGGAGCAGGTCGCTGATCAGTCGACTCATCCGCGCCGCCGCACTCTGCATGCGCCCGAGGTAGTCCGCGCCGCGTTCGCCAAGCTGGTCCGCGCAGTCCTCGCTCAGCCTGTCGCCGAACGCGCGGATCTTACGCAGTGGCTCCTGCAAGTCGTGCGACGCGACGAAGGCGAAATCCTGCAGGGCCTCGTTGCTTTGCTCCAGTCGCACCACCAAGCCCTGTAGCTGACGCTGCGACTCTTCCCGTTCCTTCAGAAGCGTTTTCATTTCGCTGTTGGCTGCAAGCAACTGTTTGGTGCGGTCTGTGACCCTGTCTTCGAGCTTTTGATTGGCGTCCGCGAGTTCGGCGGCGTGAGCCTCTTCGGAAACCAGTTCGCGCCGCGCGATGAAGCCCACGCCGAACAGTAGGATGAGCGACACCGCGCTGGACGTCAGCGTCGACGCGGACGCAGTGCGCCGGGCGGCGGCGGATTGAGATCGGCGCTTGTCCAGCGCGGTGCGCTCCAACACCAATAGGTCTTGAGTTGCGACACGAATTGCGTCCATTCCTCGCTTGCTCGAATTCAGCAGCTTGAGTGAGGCAGACAGTCCCTCGAGACGACGGCGCTCAACGCTCTGCCGCAACTCGAGCAAGTACTTCGTGACCCGGTCGCGAAGCTCGACGGCCTTCGCCTCGCGTCCGTAAGTCGACACGCTCCTGTCGAACGTCGACAGTGCCGAGGGGGCGCGGCGCTGAGCATCTTGAAGCGGCACGAGGTACTTCGCGTCGCCGGTTAGCATGTAGCCCCGCTGGCTGGTTTCCGCGTCCTGGCAGATGGAGAGCAAGCCCAGCAGCTGAGTGATGCGCTCGCGTGACGCGTCCTCGCGCTGTTCGACCTGAATCAGGTCCCCGAGCGCGCGGTAGGCCACCACTCCGTTCAGGACGAGAAGGGCGACACCGATGGCGACCGCGTAGAGCAACAGCCGCCGCCGCTTGGCGGCGGTGGTCTTCCGAGGTTTGGTTGTGTTCAATGGGGCTCGATTCGATTGCGTTGGCAGCTCGGCGCGTACCACGTCCCGGGCCGGGCGTTTTACGTTCGCGGATGCTGGATATCGAGAGCAAGAGCCGGGCCATGTCGTTGTTTACGGGGGCGCCGGATTTCGCTCCGGGGTGGGGCGATTCGCCCCGGACTTGGGGCATTAGGACTCGCTAACACCGGTCAAGCGGGGCTCTAGTAGAGAAATGCTGGGCCTGAGGCCGGCCCGCGCGGGGTTGAGTTCGGCACGGTGCGTGCAGTAGCGCGGCTATGACGTTGGAACCTAATTCGAATGCAGAGCTGCAGCCAGGCGATCGGCTCGGCGGTCGATACGAAATCGTCCACGAGCTAGGAGCGGGTGGGATGGCGACCGTTTACGCGGCCCGCGACCGCACGCTCGGTCGCATTGTGGCCGTCAAGGTCGTTCGCGACCAGCTCTGCGCGATTCCAGAGGCGGTTGCTCGATTCGTTGACGAGGCGCGTGCTGTGGCACGCCTCAAGAGCGAGCACATAGCTGCGATCTACGACGTTGGTCAGCATCAGCGACAGCCGTTCATTGTCATGGAGCATCTGCGCGGTCTCGATCTCATCGACCTGATGCGGCAGCGCGGGCGACTCACCGCGCACCAGGCGGAGTGGTTTGTGCTCCAGGCGTGCGAGGGCCTTGCGGCGGCGCATCGCCACGGGATCGTGCACCGGGATATCAAGCCAGAAAATCTGTTCGTTGCTAAGGGTGTGGATGGCCGCGAGCTCCTCAAAGTCCTCGACTTCGGTGTTTCCAAGCTGCCGAGACCGTCGGCGGGTGCTTCCGAGACGCGACACACACTCGGCTCGCCGAGCTATATGGCGCCCGAGCAAGCGCGCAGTCCGGATCAGGTCGACGCGCGCGCTGACGTCTGGAGCCTCGGAGCGGTGTTGTATACGCTCGTCACCGGTCAGCCGCCTTTCGACGGTGACACCCCGGAAGAAATCCTGTCGAAGGTTTTGCTCGAGAACCCGACGCCGGTGGCCGATCTAGCCGGGGGTGTGCCGATGCGGACGGTTGCTGTGATCGAGCGCTGCCTGGCGAAGTCGCCGGGTGCTCGATACGACAACGTCTACGAGCTGGCTTGCGAATTGGCTCGCGATGGCGACCGGCAGTTTCGCGACGTGGCCGCGCGAACCGGGCGGGCACTGGGAATCGATGTGGAATCCCGCAGATCGCTTCAACCGAGTTCGGTGTCCATCGACGATCCGATCGAAATCCCGACACGGTCGTACGCATGGGCGATGCTCGCGACCGCGGTGCTTTTGGGCGGAGCCTGCTTGACGGCGGCGCATGTCCGCGGCTGGACACTCGCGTCGTTACCGAGCCCTGCCGCCCTCGTCGCGGGTGATGGCAAGGCGCTCGCCGTCGCGACGGCCACGCCTCCGCCTGCAGAACAACCGCTCCCCATCACCGTCGACCCCGCGCAAGCCGCGGAAGCGTCCGACGGGGTATCCGATGTCGCTGGGGCTGCCGCTGAGCCGAGCGCGGCGAACGGGACGCGGGCAGCGTCGATCCGGCGTCGGACGCGCGCGCCGTCGCAGAAGGTCGACCTCCCAGAAGACATGCCGACGGTCACCGCCGAGCCGGTCGAGCCGAAGACTAAACAAGGCGATTCGGCGCCGCCGTCTGAGTCGAGAGTATCGTCCGAATCTTCGGCCGCCGCGGACGGCGATCCGGCGCCGGGCACCGGTGCCGACAACCCTACCGTCGAAGAGCCGAAGGCGGCCGAACCACCATCGGAAATCGTCCGAAACATCGACGCGCTCGATCCACCAGACCCCTCCATTCCACCGTCGCTCTAAGGCTCCTATGACTCGACCTTCGACTATCTTCGTGCTGCTATCGGCCTTCTCGTTGAGCATCACCAGCGCCGCTGCCGCGTACAGTACCAACTCCGTTGTTTCGGATCCTTGCCACGAGGATCTTTCGTTTCGCGCCATGCGCGGCCTGCGCGGCGAACTACCGAGCGCTCGTCCCGTGTTGACGCCGAACGCCGACGAAAAGGCGCTGCTCAACGATCTGCCCTACGAGCGGCCAGACGACATGCGTGACATGGACATCGCTACCATCGTATTGGCCAATCGCGATGTCGACCTGCGCGGCAGTCCGCCCGGGGACCTCGACTCGCTCGCCGAGAAGCACGGCGATCCGGCGAACCAGGATGAGCACTGTCTGCGGCGCCCGTCGCAGGACGGTCAGGAAGGCTCCATCGCCGCCCTCGAAGAGTGCAGGGCGTTCATTCGGGAACAGGCGATCGTAGCGATCGATGCGCTAGGTAGCGATGGGCGCCCCGACGAAGCAGCCAGGCAACATGTCGACGTCTTCCTGGACATCCGGGGCGTGACCCGGGTGCCCTTGAACAAAACATACGTCGCGCTCGGCAGGGCGCTTCACACGATTCAGGACGGCATCAGTCACACTTTTCGGACGGACGACCTGAAACAGGTCGTCACCGTATTGAATTACACCGAGTATGCAGAGGGCGACCATAGCGAAGCCACAGACGGTCCGGCGCATGCGTCCCTGCTCGATCGTTGTTTTAATGTGGATAAATATCGCAAGCAGCGCGCGGATGTCGCGGTTGAGGCGTCTCAGGTCTTTCTGCGCGCTGTGCTCGCACCAGCAGCGGGTCGCGACGAACGTATAGCTCGGGTGGATGCGATG
>JAUIKB010001133.1 GCA_030430975.1 Polyangia bacterium | reverse complement strand
CCATCGCTTGGGACGATGAGCGCGATGGCGTCGCAGTGAGATCCGCACCCCCGCGTGAGCGGCGTTTCTCAGGATGAGCCAGCCCAGCGCGCGTCACCATCAACCACCCATTCGAAGTTATCGAGTGCAGCCTTAAGGACTGGTCCAGCAAACGCGTGCCCGGCGCCGGGCGTGTGCAGTACTCGGGTATGGATCGCTGCACCCTTCAGGTGATGACCCGCGCGGATCGCGCGATCAGCGCAACGTTTGACGCCACACAGCAACAGGATGCGTTCGCCACCGCCTTTACGGAACGTTCGGGAGCGGGGGATGTTCCAGCTGTCGCTGCCGCCCTCGACCAGCACCGCCCGTGGAAACCGTTGGGGCGCGGGGGTGATGATCTCTCCACCCATGATCGCGCCCTGCGAGTAGCCGACGTAGACCGCCCCGTCGGTGTCGACGCGATCGCCGAATCGAGCCTTGAGCGCGGCGGTCGCAGCGTTCAGATTGTCTAGTAGCCACCGGTGGCTAGGGAAATAGTAGGTCTGCTCGGGTGTAGGCTCGTCGCCGGAGTACTTCTTGCCGCGCAGGCAAAGCGCGAACCCGCGCGTGCCGAGGGCTCGATTCCAGATGTCACAGTGCCGCGCCGGGGTGTCGGCGGCTCCGTGCACCGCGACTAGCAGCGGCTTGGCGCTGCCGTCAGGTGGAGCGCTTACGATGGCGTTCGGGAAGCCGTCGACTTCTAGATCGGACAGCCGTGCCGCAGGCGGTGATGGTTCTTCGGATTCGGGCCGCGCAGGTTCGGCGGGCTGCGCGGGTTTCGAGGTGGCGACGGGCGCCGCCGGTTTGGCTGCGCCGGCGGGTAGCGGCGCAGGTGCCGCACGAGGCGGTTCGGCCGCAGGCGGGGGTGCCGCGCAGCCGGCCGCTACCGCTGCCGTGATGAGGACTCTGCTTTTCGCCAGCACGAGCGAAATCCTACATTTTCGGGAGAACCACGGCGAAAAATCCGACGACTTGTCCAGTTTGGGAATCCTACGCTGAACTGCGCGCTAGGAGCACGTGGTGGACGCAATCAAAACCTCAATCGTTTCGGTAAGTGCGCTGCTGATCGCGGCAGTTGGATGCGGAAGCGAGCCGCCGCCTGTGGCAACCCCCCCCACCGAACGCCCAGCGGCGGCTCCGGCCCCGCCGCCGTCGGCGGTCGCTTCGTCGTCGCCGACGGTCGCGCCCGAACCGGTCGAGCCACCGAAACCCAAGCGGCCAGCTGAACCGCTTAACGTCTTGATGATCACCGTCGACAGTCTGCGGATGGACACGTACCGAGGGTACGAGCGCGACGTTGCGCCGAACCTGAAAGAGTTCGCTAAATCCGCGGTTCATTATACGAGTGGATATTCAATGTCGAGCTATACGGCGAAGAGCGTGCCGGCCATGCTCGCGTCGCGCTATCCATCCGAGCTGCTTCGGAGCGGCGGCTTCTACACCGCATACAGCGACAAGAACGTGTTCTTTACGGAGCTGCTCGCCCAAAAAGGCGTTGAGTCTTACGGAGTGCACGGTCACATCTACCTAAACAAAAAGAACCTGGACCAAGGATTCAAGGAGTGGTTCCTGCCTGGGTATCTGCTGCGCGACAACAGTAAGAACTACCGAACCGACGGTGACCTTACGGAGCGCACCAAGACGATTCTCGATGACGTCGGGTCAAGAAAGCAGTTCTTCGTGTGGGTTCACTACATGGACCCACACGCCCAGTATCTGAGACACCCCGACGCCCCAGACTGGGGCCGCAAAGCGAGGGATATCTACGATCAGGAAGTCTGGAACACCGACCGTTGGTTCAAGAAGCTGCTCGATCACGTTGACGCTCAGCCGTGGGCCAAAAAGACGGCGATCATCGTCAGCGCCGACCACGGCGAGTCCTTCGGCGAGCACCGCCACTATTATCATGCCCACGAACTGTGGGAGGAGCTCGTTCACGTGCCGCTGATGTTTCGTGTGCCCGGTGCCGACAGTCGGGAGATCTCCCAGGCGCGGAGCCATATCGATGTCGGACCCACAGTGTTGGACCTCATGGGCGCCGAGATTCCCAAAACGATGCGCGGCAAGAGCCT
>JAUIKB010000076.1 GCA_030430975.1 Polyangia bacterium | reverse complement strand
CCTCGGGCGCACGGACAACCCCGCAACCGGGTCGAGCGAAGTGAATCTTCCGCTGGCCCGGCAGACGATCGATCTGCTCGCCATGCTGCAGGACAAAACGCGCGGCAATCTAACGGGCGAGGAGGAGCGCGTGCTGGAGGACGTGCTCTACGATCTCAAGCTGCAGTTTGTCGAGGCGACGAAGGCCGCTAAGGGCTAACGGCGGTGGGCGTGCGGTCGCAGGTTTGCCCCATCCTGGCGCTCGGCGCGCTCAGCCTTGCACCGCTCGGCTGCGGTAAAGGGAAACTCGGGCTTGGGGGCCCAACAGCGTCGGCGTCGGCGGTAGTCGCAGCGCCACCGACGCCCCCGCCCGCGACCTCGACTGTTATCTTGCCAGGTGGAATCAGTGCGCCCGCGACGTTCGCGAACTTGGCCGCAAAGGCGGACCCTGCCGTCGTATTCGTCAAGACGCTGCAGGAGCAGACCGGCCGCACCGGGCGTCGTCGCGTCGTCGGCGAAGGTCTTGGAAGCGCGTTCGTGTACGATCCCAGCGGTCTGATCCTCACTAACAATCACGTGATCGCCAACGCCACTGACATCGAGGTCACGTTCGGAAAGACGCGGATCATGAAAGCGACGGTGGTGGGGCGCGATCCTCCGACGGATATCGCGGTGCTTCGCGTCGACGCGAAGGGGCTGCCGCATCTCCCGCTGGGCGATTCCGATAGGTCGCGGGTCGGCGATTGGGTGATGGCGATCGGGAATCCCTTCGGGCTGTCGCACACGGTGTCTGCCGGCATCGTGTCAGCAAAGGGGCGCACGCGGAGCGAGGTACGCGGCCTTAACTCGTCCGGCTATTTCAACTTTCTTCAAACTGACGCTAGCATCAACCCCGGCAACTCGGGCGGACCCCTCATCGACACGGGCGGCAACGTGGTGGGTATCAACACCGCGATCCGGGCTCAGGCGAACAACATCGGCTTTGCCATCCCCATCAACATGGTCAAAGAGCTGCTGCCCCGTCTGATCGCCGACGGTAAGATCACGCGCAGCGCCATCGGTATCGTCGTCGATGCCGTGCGCGCCGACGACGTTCAACGCCTGAAGCTGAACAAGCCGGAGGGTGCGCTTGTGCGTCAGGTCGTCCCGGGCGGACCGGCGTCGCGCGCTGGATTGGCCGCCGACGACGTGATCCGCGCTTTGGACGGCAAACCGATTTCCGGCCCAGAGCGTCTGAGGTGGCTGGCGAGTATCGCCGGCGTCGGCAAGAAAGTAGAACTCAAAGTGGCGCGCGGTCGTCGGGAACTCGACATGAAAGTAACGCTCGGCGAGCTGCCAGCGCCCAAGCCCTCGCTCACACCCTCGCCGAGCCCGTTTGGACGGCCGTAGCCAGCGTTTTTCGACATGCGCGGGTAGCCACGGAAGCGGTTGCGCGGTAGTGACAGAGGCGGCGCGCTCTCCAGCGGAGCGGGCCGGTTCGCGATGGGATCGGCGCAATCTCACAGTCCTTCGGAGCCTCCGGGCGATGCTTCGCGGCCAAACGAGGCCGAAATCCGTGGGCGAACTGCGTCGCGTGGCCAAAATGTCGAAACCAAAGCCAAATCTTCGTCTGATCGGAATGTCAGGGGGGTGAATAGGTCCCGGGCAAAGGCGTCCAACCGTAAGGCGAGACAAGCCGAAGCTGAGGTTGATCGTGAACTCATTAAACTGGCCCAAGACGGAGATCGGCAGGCATTCCGCCAGCTGGTTGAGCGCCACCAGCGCCGCGCCTACGCGATCGCCCTCGGACTGGTCCGCGACGAGCACGATGCGCGCGAAATCGTTCAGGAAGCCTTTCTTCGGGTACACCGGGGCCTGGCGAAGTTCCACGGTGGGTCCAGCTTCTTCACTTGGCTGTACCGAATCGTTACCAACTTATCGATCGACCTCATGCGCAAGCCGTCGCGGCGAGAGCAGGAGCTCACGGACCGTCATGAACTCGCGGATGAGCTCGGCACGCCATTTATCGCGCGAATCGATGGCGCCGATCCGATCGATGTCATGCGCCGCCGAGAGATCGCCGAGCGCATTCAAGCTGCGCTCGACGCCCTGCCGCCCTACCATCGCGGTGTTATCCTCATGCGGGAGGTCGAGGGCATGAGCTACGAAGAAATGGCTCAAGCCATGGACGTTTCCAAGGGCACCATCATGAGCCGACTGTTCCACGCGCGTCAGAAGCTCCAAAAGGCTCTGGCGGATTGCTATGAGGAGCAGCTCGGGGGCAAGCCGCCAAAGGGACGTAAGGGGTCCAAGTCATGAGTGAGTATGACGTGACGCCGGAGCAACTGATGAGCTACGTCGACGGCGAGCTCGACGGTGCGGATCTTGAGCAGGTCGAGGCTGCCGTCGAGGGTTCGCCTGGGCTCGAAGCGATGGCGGCCGGGCTGGTGCAGATCGGAGACTGGGTGCGCGCTATTGAGGCGGTACCAGGCCCGAACGCCGATCGCGATGCTTCGCTGACGGACCGCATACTCGACAACATTGACGCTAAACAGGCGCCGACGGCTGCTGCAGCACAGCTTAGGCTCGTTGCAGGCGGCACTCATGGCGACGAGCGCTTGGATTCTTCGTCGAAACTCGTGTGGGGTGTAGCCGCGCTGTCAGCGGCCGCTGCCGCGCTGGCGCTCGTGCTCGGCGGAGCTCCAGCCCAGACGTCGTCGCCCCGAGCCTACGTGCCGGTGGTCGTACCGGCCGCCGCCGGGTCGGACAACACCGCCAGCGCGGACGACGAACCCGACCGCGAAGGCGACGTGGCGATCACCGCAGTAGACTTCGGAACCAGCCAAGGTTCCATCTTCGTCGTTTCGGCTGGTGGAACGTCGACGCCTGTTGTCTGGCTTACCGACGATGCCGCCAGTGGCGGCGGGACGGACTTATGAGAATCCTTACATTCGCAGTGTGTGCGGCGCTCGGCTTGCCGGTGCTTGGGGCGGCTGTCTTCACTAGTACTCCGGTCTACGCACAGCCCAAGGCCAAGGCGCCCGCCAAGAAAAAGCCGTCCGACGCGAAGAAGGCGACGAGATACTCAGCCGAGGTAACTGTTCTGCACGCCAACAACTCAGGCAAGGGCATCGACAAGCGAATCGGTGACAAGCCCGAGCTGAAGAAGCCGCCGTTCAGCGCCTACGATACCTATGAGTGGATCAAGCAAGACACGCTTCCGCTCAAGAAGGGCCAGCCGAAAACCGTCGAGCTTCCCAATAAGCGTGTGCTCAAGACGCGCCTGCTGGACGTGTTACCGAACGACGTGCTGAAGATCTCCACCAGCATTAGTCGGCCGCGTGGGGAAAAGTACCTGCCCTTGCTTGAGGTGAAAGCGAAGGCGGGTCGTTCGTTTATCGTGGCAGGGCCGCCATACAAGGGCGGCATCTTGGTGCTGGTCATCCGCTTGGTGGCCGAAAAAGCCTGAGTTAGCCTGCGCCTGCCTCGCGCCTGCGTGGTAATCCGCGCCTATGCGCCCGGCGGCAAACTGCTGGGAACGACTGCGGCAAGCGGTAGCACTAGCGAGAACGTCGTTCCGGCCTGGTCCGTCGCGTCCAGCGACAGCGTGCCTTCGTGCTGTTCGACGATGTCGCGCACGATTGCCAGACCGAGTCCGGTGCCCTCTCCGTCCGCTTTCGTCGTGAAGAACGGTTCGAAGATCTTGTTTCGTGTGTCTTCCGGAATACCGCTGCCTTGGTCGCTGACTTGAATTCGAAGACAGCCGTCGACGAGTTCGGTTGCGATGCGCAAACGCCCGCCGTGCTGCGCCATGGCTTGAGCCGCGTTGGTGAACAGGTTGACGAAAACCTGAGTCAATTGACCGGCGACGCCCCGAACGGCGGGTGCTGCGGGCATGAACGCGCGTTCGACTTTGACTTCGCGAATGATGAATTCGTGCTCGCAGAAAATGACCGCCTTGTCGATAACGCGATGGACATCGACTGCGCCGGGTACGTCTTCTGTCGGACGAGCGTAGGCGACTAAGTCTCTGGAAAACGTCAGGATCCGCTCAGCCGCTTCGCTGATCCTACGCAGGCGTTCGACGTCCGCCGGGTCGGAGTCAGCCGTTTCGGCACGCTTTCTCAGGTAGTCACTGTACGCGACGATCGACGTGAGCGGGTTGTTCAACTCGTGAACGACTCCCGCGACGATTTGACCGAGCGAGGCGAGTTTCTCCGTTTGAATCAGCTTGGCGCGTGTGCGTGAGTGCTCGCCGGCCTGTAGCGTGTTCTGCTCGAACGCAGACGTCGACGCGACCAGGCGACGGCACAAACGAACACAGCGATCCACGAACGCCGCGTCGTGGTGCTCGCTGATCAGCGCGGGCGTTCGAGACGCCAGATGTAGGCTGGCACCCCGTGAGTCAAGGCTCTCGATTCGCTCATGATCGAAGCTCGGGAATAGACGTGTGGGGTCGCGTCCTCGTTGTGACGGCGCCTCTTCGGGAAGGTGGACTTCGACCACCTGCTCTTTGCTTGCGTCGATAAGGCACACGCCGATCGCACATCCCGGGAGGATATCTGCGATGCCCGCCACGAGCTGTTGAGCGACCACGGCCGAGCCGGCGCTGACGTCGACGCGCTCCGCGACGTCTAAAAGTAGCTCAAGCACTTTTGAGTGAAGGTCAACCGCGGTGAGGCGGTCCAGATCTGTGTCGCCGCCCGGCGCGAGTGACGGCAGCGTCCGTGGGCCGCTCTGGGCGGCGACATCAGACGCGTCGAATCGTCGAGGCTTGGGGCCCTTCATACCTTGCCGCCCACTATATCCTGCTTCACCGACGGTTCGTCGCTTGATGCGCTGGCATCGCCTTCCGCGGCACGGTCCAGGTCGAGGATGTTCTGCGAACCCACGTATGCCTTCGTCTCGTACTTTGTGATTTTGCCGATCTTTCGCACGATGTCTGCCATTCGCTCAGCCTCGGTGCTGATGACGTCTACGGCGTGCGCCAAGTGCGTGGACTTATCCACGTGACGCCGCAGTAACTCGGCGTAGCCGATGACGCTGGTCAGCGGCTGGTTGAGCTCGTGCGCGGCGGTCCCGGCGAGTTCCGCTATCAGAGCCTGTTTCTGGCGGTTTTGGAGCGCCAGTTGGGCGCTGGATAGCTCGGCCTCCATCCGCAGCTGGTTACGCAGGTCGGTGAAGATGCCGACCGATCCTGTCGGTTTGCCGCCGTCCACGATCAACGCGGCTGAAAGCACGACAGGTATCGCGACACCGTCCGCGCCTAGCATGTCGACTCGATACTCCTCCAGTCGGCCAGGGCCGCCGTGGCCTGAATCCCTGATCAAGCGCATGACCTCGCGACTGACGCCGGGTGGGTACAGGGCCTCAACGGATTTTTGGCCGACGACTTCCTCGGGAGCATATCCAAACAGGCGTGACGCTGACGAATTAAACAGCAGTACGGTTCCGTTGAGATCGGCGCTGACGATGGAGTCGACCGAGCTTTCGATCACCCTTTCCAGAAACTCCTTGGTCTGCCGGAGTTCGATCTCCGTGCGGCGTTCGACCGTCACGTCGCGGAATGTCAATAACACCGCGCCCTCCTCGTGAAGGACGGAACTAAACGAAACGTTGATCACGGTGGCGCGAGGCGTCTCAAGAGCGATATCGATACCCTGCGGGAAAACGCCGGACGGAAAGCCAAGCGTGAGCCGTTGAGCGCGCTCGCGCTCGGACGGGGCGAATACGTCGACGATCGACATGCCGATCAACTTGGCTTCGGTTAACCCGGTGATCTCGCGTGCTTTCGGGTTGGCAAACAGCACACACGAGCTATCGTCGAGGACCAACATGCCATCCGCCGCGCTGTCGAAAAAGTCGGCGTAACGCTGGAACAGCAGAACGCGTTTCTCAGCCTCTGCTCGCGCGACGGCGCTCTTTTGAGTCGCTGCGCGGAGCGATTGCAGCATACGCGCATTGCGCAACGCGATCGCGGTAGCGCTCGCGATCGTTTCGATCAACGAGAGCTCGGTATCGATGAAGCGGTGGGCCTGTTTGGCGCGCAAGAAGATGACGCCGATAGCGCGATCTTTGTGCACGATGGGTACCAACGCTAGGGACGCGTAGCCTAGCTCGGTTCCAGTGTCCCTTACGGCTTGCAGAAGCGGATGGGTCGCCGCGTCCTCGATGATCAGGGTGGCGTGCGTCTTGAGCACCTGTCTGATCTCTGGGTACTTCCGAAGATTGATCGGCAGGTCTTTGAGCGCGGCGTCGTCGCTCGTGGCCACAACGAATCCGACCTCATCGTCCGACGCCTTGGCCAGTACGATGCTGCAGCGGTCGACGTGTGCGAGGCGGGCGACCCGCTGCACGAGCGTGTACAGGATCTCATGTATCTCCAGGCTGGACGCGAGCGTCTGAGTGAGCTCCAGGACCGTCTGCGCCTCGCGTTCGCGTCGACTGAGCCGGTCAACATATTCGCGCAGCCGCAGCTGTCCCCTGATCCTCGCGACCAGCTCGGCTTCTCGGAAAGGTTTGTGAACGTAGTCGTCTGCGCCGGACGCGAAGATGCGGTTGATATCGTTGTCCGCGTCGAGGGCGGTGAGCACGACAACCGGTAGCTCTGCCAGCTCGCGCTCCGAGCGTATGTAGCGCAGCACCGCGTAGCCGTCGGGCTCGGGCATGATGAGATCTAGCAGCACGAGACTGGGGGCGTCCTTCGCCAGGGCAGCTATCGCTTCAGCGCCGCTTGTCGCCAACGTGACTTGGAACCCAGCAGCAGCGAGAGACTCCGACAAGACGTGACGGCTAACCGCGTCATCGTCCACGACCAAGATTCGAGCGCCTGCGTTCATCAGTGGACGTCTCTCAGCGCTCCTGCGGACCGTCGTCGCCGGGCGTCGGGTCGCGGGGCGTCGGGTCGTCTGGGTGGGACGCGATTGTGGGCGCTGGTGGTTGCGGCGCGTACGCCTGTTGCTGCGGCGCGTAAGCCTGCTGCAGCGGCGGTGCCGGCTGTGCCGGGAGCGGGGGCGCGGATTGTTCGGTGGGCGGGGGGACGTCACTGGGCATCGCGGCGCCTGCCGGCAGTGGGATAACCGACGGGGGGCCGTCGGCTGAGACCGGCGTCATCTGTCTGCGAACGATCGGGAACCCGACCGCGAACGTCAGAATCGTCGTCAACACACATGCGAACACCACTACCGGCACGCCTTCGGTGCCGGGTACGTTGGCGGTTACGGGCAGCGTAGCTAGTACGCCGGCCGCCATGCCCCGCGGCAATGCGACCCCGATCATCTTGCGATCGGCACTTGTGAAGCCCATCCCTATCGTTGAGAGCATCACACCGGGGGCGCGGGCGAACAGCAACACGACACCTAGCATGACGCCGAGCGCCAGCAGTGACCACGGGGGCCCGAGCATCGCCCCTATGAACACGAAGAAGAAAGACTTCACGAAGAACGCCATCTGGCCATGAAAGCCGCGGACGTCGCCGGTCATCTCGACCGGCTCCTTTAGGCCGAGCTTGACGGTGATCGCCTTGGCGTTACCCATCAGGATCGCCACCGTCAGGATGCCGAGCGCCGCGCTTCCCTGCAGGCGGTCGATGAGGACGTACAACAACATCAGCGCCGAGAGCGTGACCGGATAGGCGTGTTCGCTCTCGTTCAGGAATCGCAAGCGCAGCAGCCAAACCAAGCCGGCGACCCCGCCGATCGCGAGCCCGATCCCAAAGGACTTGAGAAGTGTGACCAAAGGGCCGGCGGCGCCGCCGCTACCGCGCATCATCACGTCGATGATCGCCGCGGTTCCCACCACGCAGAAAGCGTCGGTGAGCGCGGATTCCAGGTTGACCAGATTCGCGATCTTGGGCTCGAGACGAGCCTGCGCCATGGCGGGCATGATGATGATCGAACTCGACCCGCCAACGATGACACCGAGCAACAGGCCGTGAGTGAACGACCAGCCGGGCAACCAACCCACGAGGGCGGCCAGCATGCTGAACCCCGCCACGGCAACCACTGCGAAGACGAAGTTGAGGAGCGCCAAGATGCTCGAGCGCGGCGCAGCGCGCGCCAGCTCGTCGAGCTTGAGCTTCGATCCGCCTTCGAACAGCACCACGACTAGAGTGACCGCAGCGAAGAACGGCGCGATCCGGCCCAGCATGTCGCGCGTCAATAGGCCGGTAGCCGGGCCGAGCACAATCCCCGCGACGATTAGCCAGATGACATCGGGAATGTTGGTGCGCTGGAAGATGATCTCCCCAACCGCGCCGATGATGAAGATGCCCGCGAGCGACAGCAGGAAGATCGCTACCGGATCCATTTGCAGCCTAGCCGCAGCTGCCGTCGCTCAGGCAACGCTCCCCAGCCGCGCACGTCCCGCTCGGACAAGTGCACACGCCGCCGCCGCAAGACCCGCCGGGACCGCAGTCCGCGTTGCCGTCGCATGCGCACGCTCCGCTTGAGCACACGAAGCCGGGTGCGCATGCGTGCCCGCACGCACCGCAGCTGGCCGCGTCCGTCTGAAGATTGCGGCAACCGGCAGGCGAATCGCAGCAGGTTTGGCCACTGGCACACGCCGAGCCACCGTCGCAGCTGCACTTGCCACGGTTGAAACCGTCATCAATGCAGGTCTCGCCCCGGTTGCAGATCGGGTCGCTGCCTGGTTGAAAACATTGGCAACGCCCGTCGCTGCGGCAGTTACCTTCGAAGTCGTTTCCGCAATCATCGTTGTTGGTGCAGCCGCAGATGGCGGGTACGTCCTGACCGCAGCTCAGGCCACCCTGGAGTTGCCCGCAGTTGTTGCTGCAGCTGCCGCACTGCGAGTTCGACGTTCGGGCGTCGACCTCGCACCCGTCGTCTGCGGATGTGCTCGCGGGTTGATTGCAGTTCGCGTAGCCCAGGTCGCAGGTCGAATTGCACGTTCCTGCGCTACACGACAATGAAGCTGTGTTGGAGCTGTTGCACCCGCGACCGCAGGCACCGCAGTGAAAGGTGTCGGTATTCGTGTTCGTCTCGCAGCCGTCATCGTTTGATGTACCAGGCGGCGCGGTGCAGTTTCCGAAGCTACCAACGCAGGTCGAATTGCAAAGGCCACCGCTACAGGACCTCGACAAAACGTTGGTGTTGCTGCAAGCCCGGCCGCACGCCCCGCAGCTGTTAACGTCGTTTTGGACATTGGTTTCGCAGCCGTCGTCGGGCAGTCCGGGCCCAGGACTCGAGCAGTCCGACTGTGGGGCGATGCAAGTCGGTTGGCATATGCCGCCGGGTCCGCAGCTGGTCGTGCTGGCGCCGGTAGTGCTGCAGGCGCGTCCGCACACGCCGCAGTCGGCCGCCGTGTTGAGCGGAGTCTCGCAGCCGTTGTCGGTCATCGGGCTCGTGCAATCGCCAAACCCCGTTGCGCAGGTTGGCGTGCACGATCCATTTGTGCACGTGCGATTGGTCGCGTTGGTGCCTGCGCACACGCGTCCGCACGCTCCGCAGTTGTCCGGATCGCTCGCTATGGTGGCTTCGCAGCCGTCATCGCTGGCGGGGTAGGGCGGGTTGTTGCAGCTGGACTTCCCCGTCAGGCAGTTCGGATTGCAAATCCCGCCTTGGCACGAGGTTGAACTCGCATTGCTGCTCGAACACGGCCGGTTGCAGCCGCCGCAGTGTGTCGAACTCGTGTTGACGTCCACTTCGCAGCCATCGTCGGGCGCGGGCGCAGGCGCGCTGCAGTCCGCGCGTCCCGCAGCGCAGGTGGGCGAGCACTGGCCCGCCGTGCAACCCCGCGACGTCGAGCCCAAGCCGGAACACGAGTACGAACACGAGCCGCAGTTATCGGGATCGGTACCGGTGTCCGTTTCGCATCCGTCATCGGGGAAGGTGCCCGGTGGCTGAAAGCAGTTTGAAAACGCTCCGACGCAGGTGCTCTGGCACTTTCCAGCAAGGCAGATTCGCGACGCCACGTTGCTGCCTGAGCATGCGCGCGCACACTGCCCGCAATGATCCGGGTCTGTCGCGAGTTCAACCTCGCACCCGTTGGCTGGTTCTCCGTCACAGTCGGCAAAGCCGGTGTTGCACTGCGTGACCTGGCACGTGCCTGCCGAACAACTACTGGTTGCGTTCGGGAGGTCGCACGCATTGTTGCAGAACCCGCAATGCTGGTTCGACGTCTGCGTGTTGGTTTGGCACATTCCGGCACCGGCGCAGGTGTCGAATCCCGTCGGGCAGTCGTTCTTCTCGCACTGACCTGCGACGCACCGCCAGTTGTCGCTATTGCCGGCGGTGCAGTCGTTTGAACAGCTGCCGCACGCCGTCGGGTCGTTTGATGTGTTTTTCTCGCAGCCGTTGGCCAGTTGGCCGTCGCAGTCTTCGAAGCCGGCGTCGCAGACGTCAACGCCGCAATTCGTCCCGTCGCACGAAGGCGTGGCGTTAGGTATCACGCACTGACGGCCGCATGTGCCGCAGTTCGAGATACCGTTTAGGCTGGCCTCGCAGCCGTCCGCAACAGCAGCATTGCAGTCCGCGAAACCGCTGTCGCAGCTGCCGACACCGCATCCTCCCTGCGGGGCACAAACCGCGGAGCCGTTGCTGACCGAACAGGGATCGCAACCGGCGGAATCGCATCCGTACTGGACGTCGTTGAGCGGCACGCACGTGCCGGCGCAGAACTTTTCGTTTGCCGGGCACATCGTGTCCGACGTCGAGCCGCCAGCGTCCATCAACGATCCGGCTGAGCCGCCAATCTGGGAGCCCGCTGTGCCTCCTGCGCCCGCACCTGAGCTACCTCCCCCGCTGACGCCTGCTGTGCTCGAACCGCCGACGTTGGACCCAGCGCTCGCGGCGCTGCCGGATGGCGAGCCACCCGCGCCGTTCGCGATCGAGAACTCGTCGAAGTCTTGGGTGCAACCAACGGCGACAGCGACCGCGCCGACTACCAATGTGAACGCGCGTCTCATCAGAACCTCGCAGATAGAGTGACCTGACGCAGGTTGGCTTGGAGCCTCCAACCTTTCGCGTGGGTCTGCTGGTTTTCCGAATAGAGATACAGGCCGGCGCCCGCTCCAATCCCGAGGATGCCGAACACTAGTCCTACGTTTGCTATGGTCTGTTCAGTCTTTCCAGCATCGATCATTTCCTGCTGGTCGGGCGCACCGATGACGACGCCGACGCTTGCCGGCACGCGGCCCGGCGGCGCGATCGCCGCGGCCTGGGCAGTCATGAATACTCTCGGCGTGGACGGCTATTGCCGCCTCCAGGGGGAAGTATGCGCAACCCGGGAAAGGGTGGAAGAGGGTGTGAAA
>JAUIKB010000075.1 GCA_030430975.1 Polyangia bacterium | reverse complement strand
CGAGAAGATATCGATGATATTTCGATGCTGAATTTGATTAACCGCGCGAGCCTCGGAGATAAACCGCGAGACGATTTGCGGATTCGATGAGTACTGCTGATTGAGCACCTTGATAGCGACGCGCTTACCGATCAGCGGATGCACGCCGCCATACACCGTGCCAAACCCGCCGGCGCCCAATTTGCCTTCGACTTCGTACTCACCCACCACCGTGCCGGGCGCCAGGTCCGCGTCGGCGTTGCTGAACGCCGCCTCCGGCAGCAGCGTCGTGCCGTCGTCGGGGCAGACATCCGTACCCTCTGGGTACTGACCGCGGCAGCTCGGACAAACGTGCATCAACCGTAGTGTGGCATGTGCGCGAAGAATTCGAACGCGGTCTCTTGACAAATTAATCAATCGATTTATTAGTTCTGACCATGGCGCGACCCAAAAACGCTGACGCTGCAGAGACAAGGACTCGGATCCGAGCGGCGGCGATGGAGCTGTTTGGAAGTCGCGGCGCCGGCTCCACGTCCGTCAGAGACGTGGCG
The DNA here is from genome assembly GCA_030430975.1 of Polyangia bacterium. Lineage (GTDB taxonomy): Bacteria > Myxococcota_A > Polyangia > Polyangiales > Polyangiaceae > JAUIKB01. Next base: position 10,703 of record JAUIKB010000075.1, on the reverse strand, counting down.
GCCGCCGCCGGCGTGACGCTGGCTACGGTCCATCACTACTTCGGCACCAAACAGGCGCTTCTCGAGCACTGTGCGCAACACGCGCTTCGGCAGCTCTTAGCGTTACGGGATGCGGTCGCGGAGCAGGTCCAAGCGGATAGCACGCCGGCTGAGGCCGTCGTCCGCGCCATCACTACCACCTGCTTTCGGTTTGGCGTCGAGCACCGGTCGGAAACGAGATTCTTGCTTCGGCTGGCGCTTTTCGAACGCGACTCGCCGGCGCGTCAACCGCTCAATGAGTCCCAGCGCGTGTTCCTCGATACGGCTTCCAAACTGATCGCAGGATTCGCAAACCGCGAACCCGACGAACTGCGCGTGCCGCTGCAGGGCTTGATGTTCCTGCTAACCCGCATGGCCGTCACGTCCGAATCCGAACTGACACTGATCTCTGGGAGCCGCGAGAAGGCCCTGCAGGCTTTCGAGCGATACGTCGGCGACGTGGCGGTCGCAACGCTCCTGGCCCCCGAGACGGCACTCCGCGCTGAAACCGCGAAGGCGGTATCGTGATGGAGCAGCCCCAACAAGCCCCAGGCTGGCGCCGCCTCGCTCTGACGGCCGCGCTGGTCATCGGCCTGTGGGTCGCGGCGGAGGTCAGCGGCGCTCGGGAATGGCTCACGCAGGCGCGCATCCGTGAACTGGTAGCCACCGCCGGCCCCTGGGGATTTTTGGTGTATGTCGCACTGTTCGCGGCAGGCAACCTGCTCCAACTACCAGGCGTGTTGTTCGTAATGGCTGCACGCGTAGCGTATGGACCGGTGGCCGGATTCGCGCTCGCCTACGTCGGCGGGCTCATCGCGGTGACGACCTCGTTCGCCGTGATCCGGCAAACCGGCGGGCAGCAGCTTCGCCGCATCAAGAGTCCACGCATCCGGCGCGTGCTGTCCAGGCTCGAAACCGCACCGCGCCGCACGGTCGCAGTGCTGCGACTGTTGATGTGGGTGTCCCCTCCCCTGAACTACGCGCTGGCGCTATCGCCTATCCGCTTCCGTGACTACGTCTGCGGCTCCGCCGTGGGCTTGATCCTTCCCATCGCTGTCTTGACGGCTATGGCCAACTCACTTCTTCAAATGATCGGAACTCCCTAATGCTCGCAGCTCGCATCCATGGCTATGGCACGGCCGACGAATTCGTGCTCGAACAGGTCGCCGAGCCCGACCTCGGACCCGAAGATGTTCGGATCGACGTGCACGCAACCAGCGTAAACCCGGTCGACTACAAGATCCGCCAGGGCTCGCAGCGAGGCGTGATCCGTCTCGGCCTGCCGTCCACACTGGGCATGGACGTATCGGGGATAGTGCTGGAAGTCGGCTCGTCAGTGACGAACTTTCAGGTCGGCGACGAGGTGTTCGCTTCCCCAAGTCACCGACGGATGGGCACGTACGCCGAGCAAGTCGTCGTTCGGGCCGCCGAAACCGCGCCCAAACCACAGTCGATATCACATCTCGAAGCGGCGTCGCTGCCGCTCACCGCGCTGACCGCGTACGATTCGTTAGTCACGGCCTGTCGGCTTCAGTCCGGCCAAAGCGTGCTGATCCAAGCGGGGTCGGGCGGCGTCGGTACTATCGCCATTCAGCTGGCCAAGCACCTGGGCGCCAAAGTGTTCACAACGTGTAGTCCACGCAACCACGACCTGGTCAGAGAGCTCGGCGCGGATGTCGCCATCGACTACCGCTCCGAGAACTTCGAACACGTGGCAAAAGGAGTAGACGCAGCGCTCGAGTCGGTCGGCGGCGACGACATCGCGCGAGTCTCGCGGACCGTGCGCCGGGGCGGCCACGTCGCGATGATCACGACGGGCCTTCCCGAAATGACGAAGCGCTTCGGCCCCACGCTCGGCGTCGTCGCGCTGGCGGGCCAGCTCGCCTGGCGGATCGCGCGGGCGAGACTCGCTGACGGAACGCGCCTGCACGTTGTGGCGCGAACACCGTCAGGTAAAAACTTGAGCGAGATCGCACGGCTGGTCGACGCCGGGGCGATTCGACCGATCGTCGATCGGACGTTTGGACTGGAGGCCATCGGAGACGCCCACCGCTACCTCGAAACCGGCCGCGCGCGCGGCAAGGTCGTCGTGGCGGTCAAATGAGCCACTGACAAAAGCGAAACCCCGCGGGGTACCGCGGGGTTTCTTATTAGTCGGGGCGAGTGGATTCGAACCACCGACCCCTTGACCCCCAGTCAAGTGCGCTAACCAAACTGCGCTACGCCCCGACCGCCCTGTGCTCTTGGGTAGAGAGCAGGGGTGCGCGCAAACTAGTCGAAGCCAGACGGAATGCAACGCCTTTGTCGGGGCGCGCCGACCCGCAAAAAACCACTCCAAAAGCTCGCTGTCGCCGCGAGCCAGGCTCACAACCGCCGCGCGAAGTGCTCGGCAAGCCGCCTGAACAGGGCGGCGGCGAGTTCGGAATCAGCCGCACACACCTCGCTGAAGTCATCCGCTCGAAGCCGGAGCATGCGCACTGGCGTCTGCACGGTCGGTAGACCGCCCTCGCCTGCGACACCTACGAGCGAGGGACCGAAAACGAGCGCGCCCGCGCCGACTTCGCGGCCGGCCGGATACTTCAGACTCCCTTCGAGCACCACGTAGGCCACGAGGTCACTGGTAACCACGCGGGGGATCTCAGCACCGACGTCGTACTCAACCTCCACTGCCGCTACTAGCGCAGCCATGACTTGAGGTGCCTCCAGGCCGAAAAAGAGAGAACTCTGACCGGCTCGCTCGAGGTCTTGAGCGCGCACGCCGCGATCTCCGCCGGCGCGCCGGACAAACCGTTCGCCAATTTCGACCACCAACGCGGTGGCATTGTCGCGGCCGACTTCCCCCGCCCGGTCCACCAACCGCCGCGCGGCAGCATCCGGAGTTCCCGTGGTCAGCAGGTCCGCGAGATCCGACTCGGTTCCGACCTGGCCGTGAACGCCATCACTGCACAAAAGGACCCGATCACCCTGCGCCAAGTCGACATAGAGCGTGTCAACCGTGATGGAATCGTGGAGCCCTACGGCGTTGAGCAAGCGGTTAGCACCCCGCGACTTGGAACGCGGACGCAGAGCGCCGCTGGCTTTCAGCGATTCCAGCTGAGCGTGGTCCTGGGTGAGCTGCAAAGTGGCGGAGGATCGCGCCAGGTAGGAGCGCCCGTCGCCTGCGTGCGCCAAGAACGCGTGATCCCGCGCGAGCCACAGCACATCGACCGTCGTGCCCATGCCGGTTCGGTCACTCTTCGCCGCAGCCTCCTCTCGAACGCGAGCGTTGGCTCGCTCGACAGCGTCCCGTAATCGCGAAAACACGGCTCGGCGCGCGGCGAGGTCGGCAGAGGCTGCATACGCGTCCAAAGCGCGCTGGGCCGAGCGACCGCGGAGACATTCTTCGATCTCCTCGAGGGCGACGCGCGCCGCCACGTCGCCGGCGGCGTGACCCCCCATCCCGTCCGCCACGCAGAACAGCCCAATTTCCGGCGCGACCAGCGTCGCATCCTCATTGCGAGACCGCACCCGTCCCACGTCCGTCGCCACAGCAAACCGCACTCGGTAGGCGAAACGCGGTACGATTTGGCTCACGACCGGAATCATACACGTGCTCGTACTAGGAATCGAAACGTCCACCGTTCAGGGCGGTGTAGCCGTGGCCCGCTCTCAATCGGTGCTCGCTAGTCGCACGCATCGCGTGCCCAACGCCCACGGCGAACAGCTGCTGCGGCTCCTCGAGCACGTCCTGGACGATGCCGGCATCGAGCGCTCCGAACTCCAGCTCATCGCGGTCGGCGTCGGGCCCGGCTCGTTTACCGGCCTGCGCGTCGGCATCGCGCTCGGGCTGGGGCTGAGCCTAGGGCTGGGGATTCCCATCGTCGGCGTGAGCTCGCTTCGAAGCCTTGCGAATAGCGCCAGGCCGCCCGGAGTGCGCGGAGCCGTCATCGATGCCCGCCGCGGCGAGGCGTTTGCTGCGGCCTACGCCGAGGATGGCAGCGAACTGCTGAGCCCCTGCGCGTTGCCGAAGGCCACGGCCGTCGAAACGCTCACCAGCGAGTTCCGCGCGCGATCGGTGGCGGGCTCCGAAGCGCTGGAACTGCCGCTCGACAAGCTTCCCGATTCCGCCTTCCCGACGGCAGCCCAAGTCGCAAAACTAGGTCAGCTCACCGATTTCGCGACGACCCCTGAGCCGATATACGTGCGAGCGGCCGACGCCGTCGTTCCGCGGATGCCGCCATCGCCCCTGGCCGGCGGCGCCGGTTAATATCGGCGCCACCCGGCTGTCGGAATCGAGTAGCATCCGCGCCGGTGTCGGAGATCTCGGACCAAGAGCGACTTCTCTCGCGTTATGGGCGGAAATTCGCGCGCGGCGACGTGTTGTTCCGCGAAGGTGACGCGGCGACGGAGGCATTTCTCGTCCAGGAGGGCCGCATCCGGCTGATCAAGCGGGTCGGGACGACGGAACGCAGCCTGCGCGTGGTCCGTGTGGGGGACCTATTCGGAGAATCCGCCCTCAGGAAGGGCATGCCCAGAAACTCCACAGCGATCGCCCTGACGGCAGGCGCCGTCCTCGCGCTGGAAAGCGAGACGTTTCATCACGTCCTCTCCAACAACCCCACCGTGACCGGCCGGGTCATCGACCAGCTGATTCGGCGTCTTCGCGACGCCGAGGATCAGATCGAGATCCTGATGGTCGGTGACGCGCAGCTGAAAGTCGTCGTCGCGTTGGTCAAGATGGCTCAACGGCGCCTGGCGGCTGCGGGCCAGACCACGGGACCCGTGGAGCTGCGCGTGTCGCCGATCGAACTATCGGTGCGGGTGGGCCTGGACGCCGACACCGTCAAACGGGTCGTCCAGCAGCTCCGCGCGAGCGAATACGTCGAGATCGTGGACGAAACCGTCATCATTTCCGACCTGGACGCCGTCCGTGAACTCTACGGCCTGCTCGGCGTGAAGACTCAGATCGCCGGCGAGTCGAGCTAGTTACCGACATCGGTCGACGCAAAAACTTGGCCCGTCCAGGCAGCCACAGGTAGTGGCGGATGCTATGCGCCGCGCTGTCCGATCACTCCACACGCTCTTCACCGCGGCGGTCTGCTCCGTCGCCATCGGAGGATGCATGGGCTCTTCGGGGCTGGGCGCGGATGGGCCCGACGGACAGAGCCTGTCCGAGTATGACGTGGCCCGAGACTTGTGGTTGAACCGCCATCGGCCACGCGAAGCGCTCAAGCACGGGCTTGAGGCCGTGGACATCGATGACAGCAATCACGAGGCTTCCCACCTGGTCGCGCTGATTTACCTCGACTTTTGTGCTCGCAGCAGCGTCGATTGCCACCTCGACCGAGCCGAGAAGTTCGTCCGCATCGCCATCGACGCCAAGCCCGACTTCCGCGAAGCAAAGAACACCCTTGGGGTGATATTAGTACACCGAAAGAAGTACGATGAAGCGATCACCGTACTGAAGAGCCTCGCGGGCGACATACTCTACCAAACACCTGAGAATGCTTGGGGTAATTTGGGATGGGCCTACTTGGAGAGCGGTCGGGTTCCGCAGGCGATCGACGCCCTCAGTCGGAGCGTCGCGGCGCAGCCAGAGTTCTGCGTTGGCAACTACCGGCTCGGGCTCGCGTATGAGCGCAAGAAGGACTTCAGGGCGGCACGCGAAGCGCTCACTCGCGCTCTCGAGACGGAAGTCCCATTGTGCCGAGGACTCCAAGATGCGTACGCCGCACGGGCTCGAATCTCCTTCCGCCTCGGCGATCGAGATGCTGGGCGCCGCGACTTGGACGTGTGTCTGAAGCTCGGACGAAGCAGCTCAGCAGGCAAAGAATGCCGCTCCATGCTGCAGAAACTCGGGTAGTGTCCATCCCCCCGGGATGGAGACTGTCGGTCAATATTTACGCCGGCGCCGCGAAGAGAAGCGCATGAGCGTCGAAGAGATATCGCGCGCAACGCGCGTGCCAGTCGTGAGCGTTGAGCGAATCGAAGCCGATCAATTCGACGAGCTTCCCGGTGAGGTATTCGTACGCGGTTTCTTGCGGTCCTACGCACGTGCCGTGGACGTGCCGATCGAGGAGGTCCTGGCCCGGTACACGGCAAGCAGACGCGTAGCTTGGGTCACGCCGCTGCCGCTCACCAGCCCAACGAAGCCCGCACGCGGCCGCCGCTTTGGCGTCGCCATCGCGTTTGTGCTTCTTCTGATCCTGTTCACAGTAGCGCTCAGCATCGTATTGAAACCCCGAGGTCATGATGTGCCGCAAGAGCTATCGCGAACCGCTCGGGCGGCAGACGTGCTGGGCTGATCCGCGCGATCGGCGATACTGAGTGCCCAGCTCCAGCGGTCGTACCGGGACCCGCTGCTCGGCCCTGTTGCTGCGCAAGACCAACTATCGCGACGCGGATCTGATCGTGACTGCGTTCACTGAGGAACTCGGGGTGGTGTCGGCATACGCGACCGGTGCGCGCAAGAGTCAACGCCGCTTCGGTGGCGCGCTTGAACCGATCCACACTCTTCGTCTTGAGTTGGCCCCCAGCCGGACTGGCGACCTGCTGAGCCTGCGCAGCGCCAAACTCGAACTTCCGCGCTTGCGGGCAACGACTAGCCTGCGCGCGCTTGAGGCCGCCGGAAAAGCGCTCGAGTGGATTCGACGGGGCGCTCCGCCGTCAAGCCCCGAACCGATGCTTTGGCACCTCATCACAACTTTTCTCGATGGTATCAACGAGACGCCAGCGGAGGCTCGGCGCGATCTGGCGACGTTCGGTATGGGCCTGCTCGAAGCGCTTGGTTGGGGACTCGACTTGGAACGCTGCGTGCGGTGCGGCAAGGGCTGTGACCGCAGTCAACGCGCGATGGCCGACGGCGCACGGGGTGGTCTGATCTGTCGCGCGTGCGGTGGTGCCCGCCTGATCCTTGAACCCGCCATGCGTCAGCGGCTGAGACTCGCTGTGCAGGGGCAGCGGCTGCTTATCGAGGATGTCGAAGCGAGTTTGGCCCTTGTGGCAGCGGTCCTTGAGCGACACGGTGGCATCGATTAGCCACGACCGGCGATTTCTAGCGTAAAAGTCGCCCTGCCGACCCCGGGCTGGTAACCATCGCGGGTGCCGTCCGACGACGTTGATAGCGCGAAAGCGCCACCGGCTGACGCTGCTTCAGAAGGCGACGAAGAGCGACGCCGCATCACCGGCCGAGCGGGTGTGGTGGCCGCCGGCACGCTGACGAGCCGGGTACTTGGTCTATTCCGGGATCAGACGCTGGCCGCGGTGTTTTCTCGCGCGGAGACCGACGCGTTCTTCGTCGCGTTCACGATTCCTAACGTACTGCGGCAGCTTCTAGCCGAAGGCGCCGTTCAAAACGCCGTGCTCCCCGTCATGAGCAAAACCAAGACGCTCGAAGGCGACGACGCGACGCGCGAGTTCTTCAGCGCGGTTCGCGGCATCAGCCTCGTTGTACTGCTCGCAGTCACGGTCGCCGGCGTTGCGTTCGCGCCGACACTGGTCGGACTATTCGCCGCTGGGTACCGCGACACGCCGGGTCAGTTCGAACGAACGGTGACGCTCACGCGATGGGTTTTTCCGTACATTTTTTTTATGGGCACAGCCGCCCTAGGCCTCGCCGCTCTCAACACCTACAAACGGTTCTTCGTAACCGCGTTCGCTCCGGCCCTGCTCAATGTCGCCTTCATCGCCTGCGCGCTTCTGTTACCAACGTGGCTCGGGGCGCGCGGGCACGAACGAACACTCGCGCTTGCTGTGGGGGTGCTGCTCGGTGGAACGCTGCAGGTCGTGGCGCAGTGGCCGAGTCTTAGGAAGATCGGTTTCCTGTCCCGACCGCGGATCGATCTGAAGCACCCCGGGGTGCGCGACGCCATGCGGCGGATGGTGCCCGTGCTATTCGGAATCGGTGTTTACTACATCGACGTGCTTCTGGCGCGCCGGTTTCTGTCAGAGCTAGGCGTCGGCGCCCAGAGCTACTTCGCGTGGGCGCTTCGCCTGTGTGATTTCCCTCAGGGTATTTTTGTGATGGCGCTCCAGGCCGCCACGTTGCCGAGTCTCTCGGCACTGGTCGCGGGCGGTCAACAGGACGAAGTGTCGAAAACGTTCGCGTACGGAATGCGACTGGCGCTGTTCGTCGGCATCGCATCGACCGCTTTATTCGTCGCGCTGGCTGAGCCGCTGGTGATCGCGATCTTCCAGCGCGGCGCGTTCGACGCCAAGTCGTCCTCGGAAACCGCCCGCGCGCTAGTGGCTCAGGGCGCGGGGATCTGGATGGTGGCAGCCGTTCGTCAGTGTGTCGCGGTGTACTATTCGATGGGCGACACCAGAACCCCGGTCATCGTATCAGCGCTGGACCTGTGCATGTTCATCACGCTGGCGCTGACGCTGCGTGGTCCGATGGGGCACGTCGGGATCAGTCTTGCCGTCACGGGTGCCGCGCTCGTGCAGCTAACTTTGCTGATGTTTTGGCTGCGCCGTCGCATCGAGCTGCGCTTTTCGGAGATCGCCGCCTCGGCACTGCGCACCGCTGTGTCGGCGGCCGCTGCGGGCGCGGTGGCATACCTCTCCGCAAGGCAGATCACGGCAGCGACGTCCGACGGCCCGATCGCCAGGGTGTTGCCGGGAATCGGAGGCGCGATGGTGTTCGGACTGGTGTTCTTGGCGGCTGCCTGGCTGACCCGAAGCCCCGAGCTGCTGATGGTCGTCGAGGCGGTTCGCAAACGGCGGGCTCGGGCGTAGCCTGTGCAGGCCGCGCCCGAAAAGGTGGACGGCGGGCCGATGAGGCATCAAGGTGCCGCCATGTCGCGCGCAACGCCTCCGAAACTTCGACCGACCGATATCGTCGACGCTCAGTTCGCGGCTGCCGCCACGCTCGTCGGCGACCTGCCTCCGCCCACGGGCTGGGAGATCGCGTTCGCGGGCCGTTCGAACGTTGGAAAAAGCAGCCTTTTGAACAGTCTGATGCGCCGCAAGAACCTAGTGCGTACGAGCAGCACACCCGGCTGCACGCGCCAGATAGCGTTCTTCGAAGCTCGCGATCGCTCCGACGCGCGTTACACGCTGGTCGACCTACCCGGCTACGGGTACGCCAAGCGCTCGAAGACGGAGCGACGGGCGTGGGCGACGCTGATCGAATCGTATCTGCTCACGCGCCCCACGCTGTGCTTGGTTTGCATCCTGATCGACTCGCGACGCAGCGTCGAAGCAGAAGAGCAGCAGCTGATGGAGTTGCTCAAGACGCCGTGCGAAGGCCGCGCGACGCCCAAAGTGTTGCTCGTGGCTACCAAGCTGGATCGAGTGCCCGCGTCGAAACAGAAAAACGTCCTGCACAAGCTCAACCAGTCTTCCGGCCAGCCCGTCATCGGACACGCCGTCGGGGACGATCGCGCTCGGGATCGACTCTGGTCGGCCGTCCGATCCGCGCTCGGGCAAGCGGCTATCGTGGAACCCGGCCGTTACGGAACGTGACCGCGAGCCTGGGAGCCTTTTAGCTCGCGCACGCAGTCGCCGTAGAGCGTGAAGCGGTGCTTCGTACCCGGAAGAGTAAATCGCCAGGCAGGCCCCGCTTTGGATCGAAAGTACTCGATTCGCGCCCTCTGCTTGCCTTTCTTCTTGGCGCCTTTCTTGATCGCGTACTTCCACACGTGGGCAGCCGTGCAACGCGGCTCAGGAAGCGCATCGGCTAGCTTTCGACCGCATGGGTAGCTCGCCACGTCGGGGTCGGCCTGCAGTCCGTTCGAACGGATGTGAACGCTCTGCTTGCCGCAGTAAGGCCTGGTCGGAAGCGTGCCGCGCTCGCGCGGTGGCTGGGGTCCCTCGCCAGGCTTTGACTGAAAGGCGTAGCGAATTCTCGAGCTCTTGTTGGTCATGTCGACCGTGCCATCCGGCGCAACGCCTTCCATCACGATGCCACGCAGACGATCGCGCGGCGTGGCCGCGCGCGCGGCCTCGAGCGTCGCCAGCGGCTCAACGCGTTTCGGCCAGCCTTTGATGCCTTCGGTGGTAGGTGGAGCCGGCGGCTTGCTCAGCACCGGCTCGGACTCGACCTTCGCCCAAAACGACAGGCCGAGCGTTGCCGCAAACGCGACAACGACGATCGCCAATCCGATCGCTCGATCGCGCTTGCGGGCCGGGTCGGCCGCAATAGCTGGCACCCGAACCGACGTCGGCTGTGGTTCAACGGACGGGTCGGTCAGCGGCGGCGCCGCGGGTTCGTTTGGCGGCGCGTTCACGCTACCAGGCGGCTCGTCCGCGAGTAGTACAGGCGAATGGTCCGCGGGTAGCTCAGTCGACTCGGACGGGGGAGCTACCGGCGAATGGCCGACGTCTGCATCAGCATCGGCGGACCCGACCTGAGCGCCGGACGCTGCGTCGCCTGCTTCTAAAGCGGGCGAGAGCGGCTCGTCGAGATCGGGGCCAGGCGGTGGTGGGGTCGATGACACGCTGGGGCTATAGCAAACCCGGGGCCGCTCACCAACGAACTCTGACTACGGATCCTTGCAGCAGCGAAAGCCGATGTTCTGCAGGACGGCGTTGTCGCCGGCGCGCGGCGCAAGCGCGATACTGCAGCTCAGCCCTTGCTCAGGCGAAAGATACGATCCGCCGTGTAACTGGTAGATATCGCGCTTCGGAACCGTATTCGTTTCACCCGTCTTCGTGGATGTCCACTCGGCCGCATTGCCCGACAGATCCGCGATGCCGTCGGCGCT
>JAUIKB010000074.1 GCA_030430975.1 Polyangia bacterium | reverse complement strand
CACAACTTTGACTCGGCGCTCGTCATCGGCTGCGGCACGGCGACAACCCTTGGGACCTACACCGCCTATCCATGGAAGCGGATCTCACTGATCGAGATTTCGCCAGCGATTGTCGAGGCGGCGCGGACCTACTTCACCGGTCCCAACCGCCGCGCGCTCGAAGACCCCAGAGTGAACGTCAAGATCGCTGACGGGCGCAATCATCTGTTGGTTAGCCAAGAGCGCTACAACCTCATCGGCATGGAGCTCTCAAGCATCTGGTTCGCCGGAGCGTCTGCGCTCTACGCCAAGGAGTACTACGAACTCGTCAGCCGCCACCTCGCCAAAGGCGGAGTCTTCCAACAGTGGGTTCAACTGCACCATACGTACGAACGTGACTTCGCCACCGTGCTGAACACTCTGCGACAAGTTTTTCCACACGTTATCCTTTTCTATGGTGGTGGCCAGGGCATTTTGGTCGCCGGCAATGAACCACTCAAGACCAGTTCAGCGCATCTGACGAAACTCGAAGGGATCGCCGACGTCAAATCCTTGCTTCCGGGCGACCGCTCCCTGCCGTCGCTGTTCGCAGACGTGCTGGTGCTCAACGACGGGCTCGACGCCTTCTTGAAGTCCGTAGCCGCCGATAGCGGCTTGGCGCTTTCGGATATGGTCTCCACCGACGACAACATGTACCTTGAGTACGCGACGCCACGCGGAAACGTGCTGCCCTGGCATACCCGCGAAGATCTCGTGCGAAAGCTCTGGAAGTTCCGCGTTCAGTCCGATATCGACGCGCTCATCGAACGCTGATTTCGGCCTCGTGCGGAGACCGTTGGCCCGCTGCCAACGTCGTGGTACTCGTGAAGTCGATGTTGCGCCGTAAAGCAGTCAGGGCCGCCAGCACCGCGCTTGTCGGCGTCCTGCTCAGCGGGTGCGCCTCGTCGGTTTACCGGCTGGACGGCACGTACCCCGGCCCTGCAAAAGTCGCCCAGAACGACTGCGAGAAACGGGACTGGTTGGTGATGGCGCCCACGCGCTACGAAACCGTCAGCGAACGCGGAGTCAGCACCGGCCACGACGATGGTGCAGGCGTCTACGCGGTCGGATCAAAGGACCCCCTACCGATCCCGGAACTCGAGCCTCGCATGGGACCCGATCCGTTGTTCCTTGAGCACACTCAACCAGTGGAGCGTGCGAACCAGAAGCGCTGGATAGCGGGCGGCCTGGGACTCGCTGGGATCACCGCGATCACGATCGGCACCATCGTGTTCGTGAACGCGTTCGGTACCAAGCAAGTGCCAAGCGAAACCGATCCCAATCGGCTCGAAGAAGAACAAGATGTGAGCACTGGAGGCGTCGCGCTGGGCAGCATCCTGGTGGGCGTCGGGTTCGGCCTTGGCATCGGCGGGCTCGCGGTGAACCCAGGCACTGCAGAATCGACCGAGGCGGATACCGCGCGGTACGCGTTCACGCCAAAGACCGACGACATGAAACGTGTTCGGTCACTCGTCGAGCGGCACAACGAAAAGGTGCGCGAGCGCTGTCGAAGCGGCTCCGCAGACCCGCTGCCGGAATAGTTTCAGACAGCCTGGCGGATCAAACGGAGCGTGTCCGCGCTCGACGACAGCTCGGTAACTCGCGGAGTCGCTGTGCGGACTCGAGGCGTTCCGGTATGCAACCTCGCGTCGCGCGCGATCGCGCCACAGAGTTCCGCGAAACCAAAGCCGGCGGCCTGCGCGATCTTCGGCAGCAAACTCGTCGGCGTCATGCCGGGCAACGTGTTGACCTCCAATACGTACTCGTTCTGGCCTTCCGTCACGAGCAGGTCCACGCGGGCGGCTCCCTGAACCTCCAGCGACTGAGCGGCTCGCTCAGCGAGGTTCAGGACACCCCGATAGCGCGTGGGTGGCAGCCTGGCCGGCTGGAAGTACTCGGTCATGCCCGGTGTGTACTTGGCCTCGAAGTCATAAATCCCGGACTTCGGAGCGATTTCGATCGCCCCGAGCACGCGCCCCGACAGAATGCCTACGGCGATCTCCTTACCTTCGACGAAGCGCTCCACCAGGACGGACGTGTCGTGTTGCAAGGCAGCGGTGATCGCCGCGACCAATTCGCTCATGTTCGTCGCCTTGCGGATCCCGATACTCGAACCCTCACGGCGCGGCTTGACGATGACGGGAAAGCCGAACGACCCGTGAACCTCTTCGATGTCGGCTTCGGACTCCGATGCGGAAAACTCATAATACGGCGGCGTTGGCACGTTGTGCAGCCGGAACAGCTCCTTCGACTTCAGCTTGTCCATCGCGAGGGCGCTCGAAAGCACCGATGAGCCCGTGTACGGCACGCCGAGCAGTTCGAGCATGCCTTGAATGCAGCCGTCCTCACCGAGCCTGCCGTGCAGTGCGAGAAAGGCTGTGTCCATGTCCGCGGACCGCAGCGCGGAGAGCGTGTCGACGCCATCGCCGAGCTCGATGCCTACGGCGTCCGCGCCGGCTGCTCCTAGAGCGGTCAGCACTGCGGCGCCGGATTGCAGCGAGACCTCGCGTTCCGCGGACGTGCCGCCCATGATGACTCCGATGCGTTGACTCATTCGCTGAAACCTCGGCCGAAAGGGTGATTTGGTACCCAACCGGTTACCCATCACGGTGCAGGAGGGCCAAGTTCTCAGCCCAAAGCCATCGAGTCTCAGCCCAAAGCCATCGAGTCTCAGCCCAAAGCCATCGAGTCTCAGGACACTTCGACGAGAATCGCTGTGATGTTGTCCTTGCCGCCCCGGGAGTTGGCGATATCGATGAAGCGACGCACCGAGTCGGAGCCACCCGCAGCAGCGAGTTCCGGAATCTCACGCCGACGCAGGTAACCGTGAAGACCGTCCGAGCACAGCAGGTACTGATCCCCTAACTGCAGGTCCATGACGCCTGTGTCCACCTGCACGTAGTCGCGATTTCCCACGGCGCGGGTAATGACGTTCTTGTGGCGACTCTTCTTCGCTTGCTCCCGCGTGATGAACCCTTGCTTGAGTTGCCAAGCGATGAGCGTGTGGTCCTCGGTGAGCTGAGTCACCTCATCGCCACGAACACGGTATACTCGGCTATCTCCGACCTGCGCCGTGACCGCGAGCGGACCGACTTGCATCATGCAGCTAATCGTCGTGCCCATACCGCTCTTGTGAGCATCGAGCTCGGCGAGGCCGAACACCATGTAGGTGGCGGCCTGTACTGCGCCCTCGAGAAGGCGGGTCGCGGCCTGAAGCTGGTCCTCGTGGGTGATGCGCTCCACGCCTAACTGCGGCTTGCCGCGTTTGACCATCCCGAAGATCGTGTCGACCGCCTCTTGACTGGCGATCTCACCCGCCGCGTGCCCACCCATGCCGTCGGCAACCACCCAGAGTCCCAGGTCGTCGTCGCGCAGAAACGCATCCTCGTTGACCTCGCGGCGCTGACCTACGTCGGTCTGGCCATACGAACGTAGGGTCGGCGTCACGGCGGGCATGGACTCCGCAGCGTAGGGGAATTTCGTCACGGACGCGAACCCTACAGCAGACGCGAGGACGGACCTGGCTCACGGCCGGCTGGGACGGCGTTTTTACCCTCGGGAGCTTGCGTGCCTGTGGCGACGCAAATAACGTCCCGCCCATGGGCGCTTCTGCGCACAGCTTTTCGGTCGATGCTCACGGCCCCGCTCGGATCGGCCGAGCGGTCGCCGACGCCGCCGCACGTGTGCAGCGACCTGCCGGAGCGTTCGTGTTTGTGTCCGCTGGTCTAGACCCCCAATTGGAGGACATCGCCAAGCGGATCGCCTCCGAGGCGCCGGGAATCCCGACGGCCCTGGTATGCGGCGCGGGCGTGTTGTCCGAGCGCGGCGAGATCGAAGATCGATCCGCAGCGACAGGGTTGGTGTTTAGCGGAGGCCAGGTGGAGCTCGTCGTCGTGGACGGCGACCAACCGGCAGATGTGGGCGACGGACTGGCTCGAGCGCTATCCGACCGTTCATCGCGCACCGTCGCGGTCTTCTGTCGCGGAGATGGTTTCGCCCCGGAGCTGCTCGACCCCCTGGCGGGGGGCCGGCACAGCGGACGGATATTCGGCGCTGGAGCGGTTGGAGAAACCGGGGTGTACGCGGTTCACGCTGACGGCTCGGTCGCCACCGGCGGCGCGATCGCGATGTTTGCTGGCGGGCTCGGCGCTCCCCAGATCCGCACGTCGCCGGCCGCTCGAATCATTAGCCCGCTTCACACGATCAGCGAAGTACGCGGACCGATGGTGGTTGAACTCGACGGCCGCCCGGCCCTGGAGCGTCTGGCGGCCGTCGGCGAGCACCTCGCAGACCAGCCGCTGGTGTTGGCGGCTCTCGCGGCCGAGGACGGCGCGACCCAAACCGCAGCCGGCCGACCGCCGCTGGTGCTCCGCGGACTGCGCGGCGTGGACCCTGCCCACCAAAGCATCGCCATCTCGTCAGAGGTACGCGTCGGGATGCGCATGGCGTTCGCCATTCGTGACCCGCGCGCGGCTCGAACCGATCTCGAGGCTGTCGTGCGCGAGCTCGACCGCGACATCGCGGGCGCCGCTCCGCGATTCGCGCTGTACCTCAACTGCGCAGGCCGTGGCAGTCAGCTGTACGGCAACCCCGATGTCGACACGAAAATCCTCAAAAGCAGACTGGGCAATCTGCCGATAGCCGGGATGAATTCCGCATTCGAGATCGCGCCGCTGGCCGGCGATCCGATGATGCACCTGTACACGGGCGTCGTCGCGCTCTTTGTGGCGTTGAGTTGAGCCGGAGGCCGCTCATGGAGGGATCATACTTCGACGGGAGAAACGCCTAATGGCCGTCCCGAGTGCCCTGGTGCAGTCGCGGCAGCGGCCGCGATTCGGTGCCGCCAACGGCATCCTGGCCGGGCTGGTCATCGCGGTCGTGGCGCTCATGATCGTGCCGCTGCCAACGTGGCTGCTCGATCTACTCCTCGCGTCCAATCTCGCGGCGTCCGTGGCGCTGTTGATGATCACCCTCTACGTCAGCGACGCCCTCAAAATCGCCGCATTTCCCACGATCTTACTCATCACAACGCTCGTGCGACTGGCGCTCAACGTGTCGTCGACGCGCCTGATCTTGTTGCAGGCCGACGCCGGTGACGTCATCTCCGCGTTCGGCCAGTTCGTCGTCCGCGGCAACTACGTGGTCGGAGGCGTCATCTTCTTGATCCTCACGATCATTCAGTTCGTCGTGATCGCTAAGGGCAGCGAGCGGGTCGCTGAGGTTGGCGCTCGGTTTGCCCTGGACGCCATGCCGGGCAAGCAGATGGCGATCGATGCCGAGTTGCGCAGCGGTACGCTCGATCACACGGAAGCGAAACGCCGCCGGCGACAGCTGGCACGCGAGAGCCAGTTCTATGGCGCAATGGACGGGGCGATGAAGTTCGTCAAAGGCGACGTCATCGCTTCGTTTCTTATCACTCTCATCAACATCCTCGGCGGGCTGCTAATCGGCGTCGGCCAACGCGATATGGAGGCCGCGCAAGCCCTAAAGCGCTACGGGTTGTTGACGATCGGTGACGGCCTCGTGTCTCAGATCCCCGCACTCGTGATCGCCACCGCGGCGGGGGTTTTGGTAACCCGCGTAGCCAGCGAGGACGCCGACACGCCGCTCGGCCAGGAGCTGTCGACACAGCTCCTGGGTGCGCCCAAGGCACTTCAGGTCGCATCGCTGTTCGTCGCGCTCCTAGCCATCGTTCCCGGCCTCCCAACCATTCCGTTTCTGGTGATCGGCGCGCTACTATTACTGGCGTCTCGAGTACGCACACCGAAGAGCGGCGGGCGCAGCCACGCGCCGGAACCGGTACGTCATTCCTCAGAGGCTGAGGAGCCTGAGTTCACGCCTTTGGTGACACCCTGGTCCGTTCAGCTCTCCAGCGACTTGGCAACGATGATCGACGATGACGTGCGGGGCGGCCAACTGCGCCGGGCCGGCATGCGGGCTGCGACGGCGGCGGTGCGTGAGGTCGTGTTCCGAGACCTTGGTGTTCAAGTCCCACCGAGCAAAGTCGACGAGTCCGAAGAGCTTCCGCCGCGTTCCGCACTGTTGCTGGTGCATGAGATTCCGTCGCACTTAGTGCAGTTGCCAACGGACATCGATGACAACCAGTTGGCCGCTCACCTGCTCGGGGAGATCGCGCCGGTCATCGCCGCTCGTGCCAGCGACTTCATCGGAATTGCAGAGACTCAGCGCATGCTCGACCAAGTCGAGAAGATCGCACCGGCGACGGTTCGCCAAGTCACACCCAAGCCGGTCTCGGTGACCCTGCTGTCGGACATCCTGCGGCGTCTTGTCGAGGAACGTGTGAGCGTTCGGGATCTGAAGGGCATCCTGGAAGCGCTGGCGCAAGTCGCCTCGACCGACAAGGACCCGCTCAATCTCGCAGAGTTTGTGCGGTCCCAGCTGCGCCGCGCGATAACTCACGACGTCACAGGAGGCCGCGCTGAGTTGCCGGTCCTGTTGCTGGATTCGATGATCGAAGAAACGATCCGGTCCGCCGTTTCACGCACGACCGCCGGAAGCTTCCTGACGCTGGCGCCGGCCGCGGGCCGCGACATCGTCTCCGCCATTGCCCGCGCGATGCCATCGGAGGGTGACCCCTTCGTCCTGCTGACTCAGCCGGATATCCGCCGCTTCGTGCGAAAACTAATCGAGACCGACTTCCCTGGCCTGCGCGTTTTGTCGTTTGCCGAACTCTTGCCGGAAGTCTCGTTGAACACAGTCGGGCGTGCGACACTCACGAACGCCTAGTGCTCGCCGTCACCCTCGAACCAATACGAAAACCAGCGCCGACCCAGACGCACCTGCAGCTCTCGCCAGGTAGGCTCCGGCAGCGTCAGCGTTAGCTCGCAGCCGCTAACCGGGCGGGATGCCCACGGCATGTCCGGATCGCTGACCGGCACTGGAGATCTCCGGCGCGCGGCGTCGCACGAGCGCAGACAATCGATGAACACCGCCGGGATCTCGGCCACCGGGAGGTTTTCAACGCGCGGGCGGCCATCCGAAAACGCCAGCAGGTCCAGGGCCGCCCGCGCCCGCTCGGCGGTGAAGCCGGCCGCCGCCCGGGTATCCGCGGAGGTCCGCTCGGCACCCCCGCGACGCCGGGAGCGCTCCTGATCCAGCCAGCGCTCGATCGCCTCGCACGCAGCCGTCACGCTGCTTATGCCATGCGTTGCCGGGACTTGAGTGTGATCAGGTGGGGCGAGCGGCGCCGCATCAAGCCTGAGTAGATCCGTGACGCAGCCAAATCGCAGAACGCGGGCATCCAGCGTTTCGAAGCGAGGCGCCACACGGCAAACCGCGGCGACAAGCAGCGGCAGCTGAGGCGATGACATCGGAGCTGCGGGGCGATGCTCCTGTAACGCAGCAGCGAGCGCGTGACGTAGCTCGGTCGCGTCACGCCAGTAGGCCACGATTCGGCTAATCGAGTCGCGAGTGCCCCGACGCGGCAATCGCGACACCAGCGCAGGGTGCAGCCAGCGCGCCCAGATGTACAGCGCGTCCGCAGCCGGCTCGCCCGCTAGATAGCGCTGCCACAGCGTCCAGCCAACCTCCGCTGCGACCGCCCGATCGCCGAGCGCCAGCGCCGCGTAGAAAGCGTCGACAGCGAGCGGGATCCGGCAACTCGCGCTTCGGGTCGCCATCCAGGCAAGTGCGGCTGCACGCCTTAGCGCGGACGCATGCAGGGCCGCCGGAGCGTCGCGCAGCGCCTCGCCAACCGCGCTGGCGATTGGGCTATCGACGCTGGACAACCATCTTCCGCGGGACCTGCCCCGACCGTTCGAGCATCCGCTTTGCTTCGCGCTGCAAGAGCGGATGGCTTTTCTTGGTTAAGAACCCACCTAGCAAGCGGGGATCGACCTCGAGCAGCTTGCGCATCGCGCGCTTCATCGGTTTGGGCTTATTCGTGTGCGCGAACGCATATGCGCGAGCTCGCAGGAGCTGCGGGCGCACCTGCTCGAACTCTTCGTCGTCGACGCTAAACAGCTCGACGGTTTCAAGCGCCTTCTTGCCCTGACCACTGCGCGCCCAGGCTTCCGAAACCACGGCACCCATCATGGCTCGCGCTTTGGCGTCCTGCTGCCGGCTGAGGTCGATCGCGTCGACTAGCTCCCTTGCCGGGCTGACCTGCCCGAGCATCAGGTGGATCATCGCGCGTTGGGAACGCGCCTCGTCGGCGACGTTCGCCATAACCTTGCCGAGATCGATTTGCTCAAGCGTTGCCAGTGCCTGCTTGGGGTCTTCCTGCATCTCAAGCTGCGCACGCGCGAAGATCGCCGTGGGGTCTTTCTTTTTGTAGTTCTTATCCAGCTCTTCGATGGCGCGGGCTCGGTCTTCGGCGGATTCGACCCCTCGCACGATCCCAGCCACGCCTTTGGCCTTCTTGGCGTGCCTAAGCGCCCAGAAAACCAGCCCGCCCACCACGACGGTGAGCACTGAGGGAATGACGATCATCACGACTCGTGTCGTGGCCGACTGAACCACACCGGCGATCAGTCCGCAGACGAGCCACACCGCGGCTAGCGGCAGACCTAGCCGCATGCCCAGAGCCTTCATCGCCTCTGGCCCGAGCGGATCCGGCATTTCTGCAGGCTTCGACACCGTCGGCGGCGCGTTCAGCTGCTTCTTCTTCTTTTCTTTCCCAACCGTGCTCTGAGCACGTCTGAGCTTGCGGGTCTCCTTGGCCATGGTTGCCTCCTACCCCGTCGGTTTGCTTGACGGGGTCGCGCGTGCGTCCGGAAAGAGCGAGTCGGGTGTTACGTCAGGCATCGACTCGAAACGAAAGTGCTGGAAGAGACTCTGACCTAGCGAAAGCACAGGGACCGCAAGCAGTGCTCCCCAGAGGCCAAAGAAATGTTCGCCTACCAGCAGCGCGAACACGACGAGCACGGGATGAATCTTGGCAGCTACGCCGATGATGTTCGGATTCAGGATGTTGGCTTCGACTTGGTGGATACCGACGATCCAGATCAGCACCCACACCGCGGTCCACGTATCCTGCGTCAGACCGATCAAGACAGCCGGAATCGTGCTGAGGATCGATCCAAAGATCGGGATCAAGCTCATCACGGCAGCGATGATCGCAAGGATCGGCCAGTACTTGAGCCCAAACAGCCAAAAGCCGATGGCGGATAGGATTCCGTTTACCAGGCAGATCAGCAGCTGACCGCGCACCACGCCGCTCAGGCCGCGGTCCATGCGGTGCATGAGTCGGTCGAACGCAGGACGGGCGCGGGGTGGTGGCAGCGAGCGAAGAAAGCCCATGATGTTGTCGCGGGTGTGCATCATGTAACCCGCGAGCATCAGCGTCATTACGGTTAAGAATATCCCCCTGGTAACACGACTGACAACTGTCTGCCCCAGCTTGATCAAATCGAGAGCGTTTTGCTTCGCGTACTTGAACGTCTCGTGCAGGCCCTGTTTGAGCAGCGCCGATACACGGAACTTTCCTGCCTGCGCGGGCCGCGGCTCGATACGCCAGCGATTTTCGCTTTGCTGCACGATGTCGACACCCGAGCCCAGCGTTACCGCAAAGGACCCGTTCGGACCCGGGGTGACCTGGATGGCGGGTGTGGGCTCTGAAGGCTGGTCGTCCGCGTCGGGTCCAACGCGTTCGAGCAGTCCTTGCACGCGTCGTTCGAGCCGCGGGCCCCACTTCGTCGCCAACGCGTCCGCCAGCGCCGGCATTTCCTTCGTCAGCTTCACCGTCTCGTCGTAAACGCGCGGCGCCGCACCAGCGATGGTGAGGTACAGCCCCAGCCCCGTCAGTGCGTAGACGACGAGGATCGCGACCGCCCGTGGAACCCGACGCTTTTCGAACGAGTCGACTAGTGGCGTCAGGACGTACGCGATGATCGAGGCCATCACGAACGGCAACAGCACCTCTCTCGACCAGGCCAGCAGCGCGACAACCGACACGAGCGAAACCGCCAGGAAGATAATCCTGGAGCGGTTCCAACCCGGTCGCGGGTCTCGCGGCGGCATGTCGACGATCGGGATTTGCGTCATCCGGCCTCCCCCTCAACGCGTCGTCGCGATGGCAGGTCTTTCGACCTCCACGCGACGCTGCTTGCGACGGACCCCGACGAGGTCATCGCTCTGGCGTTTCAGCTAGCGTCGCCGGACTCCGCGGGCTCTGTCGCCGGCGCCTCGGATTTCTCCTCGGTAGCCGCTGCGGCTTCGTCGCCGCCGGGAGCCGGCTCGGCGCCTTCGGCCTGAGTCATGGTCTGGAGCTTGTCGCCGAGCTTCTCCTTGAGCAGGTCGCCCAGCGTGGCGGTCTTGCTCGAGGCGGCCTCGCGCTTGAGGGCGTTGTACTGCTCAGCCTGCGGCGTCGCTCCCACGTTGCGCAGAGTCATCGAGATCCGCCGGTCCATCGAGTCAACGTTGGAAATCTCGCCCTTGACCTTGTCTCCGTCGGCGATTGGAGCGCCTTGGGTAACGTCGGAGCCAGACACCATCGCCTCGATACCGTCCTCGGTGCGAACGAAGGCGCCGTACTCCGTTACGGAGATCACGGTAACCTCGTCGATCACCGCTCCGGGCTGGAAGCGCTCGAGAATCGTGCCCCACGGGTCGTCGAACAGCTGCTTCACGCCGAGGCTGACCTTCTTCTCGTCATGGTTGATCGAGAGGATGATCGCTTCGACGTCGTCGCCCTTGGCGTAGAGATCCGCCGGGTTGTTGACCTTGACCGTCCACGACAGGTCGGTCTTGTGCACCATGCCGTCCACGCCGTCCTCGATGCCGACGAACACGCCGTAATCGGTGAGCGACCGAACCTTGCCGCCGATCTTGTCGCCGGGCTTGTACTTGTCGGTGAACAATGACCACGGATCGGGCTCGAGCTGCTTGAGGCCGAGCGAGATGCGCTTGCTCCGCGAGTCGACCTCGAGCACCTGGCACTCGAGTTCTTGACCGACTTCGACCAGCTTCGACGGGTGCGTGATCTTTTTGGTCCAGCTCATCTCGCTGACGTGAATCAGGCCCTCGACGCCGGGCTCGAGCTCGACGAACGCGCCGTACGGCGTGATGCTCATGACCTTGCCGCTGACCTTCTTGCCGAGCGGGTAAGCCTCTTGAGCATGGTTCCACGGATCCTCGAGGGTCTGCTTTAGCCCTAGGCTGACGCGCTCGGTCTCGGCGTTGTACTTGAGTACCTTGACGGTGACCTCGTCACCCACGCTGAACACCTCGCTCGGATGGTTCACGCGGCCCCAGCTCATGTCG
>JAUIKB010000073.1 GCA_030430975.1 Polyangia bacterium | reverse complement strand
CACCCGATGTCGGCGCTCGGTTTATCTACTCGTCGTCGTCGTCATCGTCATCGTCGCCGTCCGAGGCTGGCTCGTCCGCCGCTGGGGGCTTTTCGGCGTCGGCCGCCGGTGCCTCGTCTTTCGCATCCGCCGCGGCGGGAGCAGCAGGAGCGGCTGGCGTTTCGTCCCCTTCGGCGGAGTCGTCAACGTCCACCGGGGACTCGGGCGCTGTCTCGGCACCTCCGCATGCGACGCAGGCGAGAGACATCATTAGCAATACGATCGGGAGTTTCATGATTTGACCTTAACGATAGGAGACCCGGACGCATCGTGCGGCGGGTACGGGTCGTTCTGAACGCCCCCAGAGCACGGTCCGTGCCAGTCGAATCGAGTGCCAAACGGGACGTTGTCGCCTGGTCGCAGAGCAAGAGATGCGCAGTGGGTGTGCAAGCCTTGCGCACGCGGGGGGTTTGCGGCTTGCAGCCGCCAGAGATCTCGGGGCATTTTCGAGCGTCGAGCCGTGCCGATTCGAAGCCGGCTTTACGCTGTAGCTACCTCGTGTCACTCCCAGTCCACGTGGCTACGACCGATACACGGGTGCTGCTGCTGGCATCTCCTGAGGCTCCCGCCTGGACCCAGGTCCTTGAGCGATCGGGAGTCCCCACAACCACCGTGGAACAGCTTCCGGCGTCCCCAGCCCAAACAGCCCACAACCCGATGCTGCAACAGGTCGTGGTCGTGGATATGGCGGCCTTGGTCGACGCTCGGGTCTGGCTAGCGGAGGCGCGACGCCGCGGCCTCGGCATCATCGCGATCACCGAACCAGACGCCGCCAGCGTCGGCGAGGCGGTGACGCTGGGTGCGGATCTGTGCCTCACCAAGCCGATCGCTACCGAAGCGCTGGCCGAAGCCGTGGCCCGCGTTTCGGAGAAGCTCGTCGCGACCCACGACGCGGCGCGCTACCGATCGCGGGCACAGGAAGTGCTGGAGCTGGGGCACTTCGACCAAGTCGTCGGCACCCACCCGCAAATGCAGCAGCTGCTGAGCCAGGTGGCGCACGTCGCCCCCACACGCGCCACCGTGCTGATCCATGGTGAAAGCGGTACCGGTAAGGAGCTGATCGCCGCGGCTATCCATCAAAACTCGAAGCGAAGCAGCGGCCCTTTCGTGCGCCTCAACTGCGCCGCGTTGGCCGAAACGGTCCTCGAGTCCGAACTCTTCGGCCACGAAAAGGGAGCGTTCACGGGCGCCGCCACCCAACGCGATGGGCGCTTCGCACAGGCCGATGGCGGCACGCTGTTCTTGGACGAGGCCAGCGAGATCCCCCCAGGGGTGCAGGTGAAACTGCTCAGGTTTCTCCAGGAACGGGCATTCGAGCGCGTCGGTGGCAACCATACTCTGCGGGTCGACGTGCGCGTCGTAGCCGCCACGAACCGCGACCTGAAACAGCTGGTGGACGAAGGTCGGTTCCGCGCGGACCTGTACTACCGCCTCAACGTCGTGCGGCTCAACGTTCCGACGCTGCGGGCGCGCCCAAGTGACATCCTGACACTCGCTCAGCATTTCCTCAACAGATTTGCCAAAGAGAACGAACGACGCGTCACCGGATTTTCTGACGCAGCAAAGAAGCTACTCACCGAGTACCCCTGGCCGGGCAACGTCCGCGAACTTGAAAACGCCATCGAGCAAGCGGTGGTTCTCACCAGGCAAGAGACGATCGACGTCGACGCCCTGCCGTTGGAACCGGCGACGCCAAGCCAGGGGCTGACCCTGATGATCCCCGGAACGACGCTCGCCGAAATCGAGCGCTATGCGACCCTGCAAACGCTTCAAGCGGTGAACGGATCCGTGACCCGCGCCGCCGCCATCCTCGATATCAGCAGGCGTACGCTTCAGTACCGACTCAAAGAGTGGGGCGTGAGCGACCGGCTGGCGGGCTACAGCGCGCCATCATCGGAGCAGCAGGGCTAGCGCCGCTTTTGTGAAATTCAGACCGGTGAGCTGCTCAAGCGGATACAGCCCGCCTGGGCTGCTGGTATTCACCTCGATGACCAAATCGCCGATGAAATCGATTCCTGCCATGACGATGCCGTCGGCGAGCAGCCTCGGGCCGAGCTCCTTCACAGCCGATCGCATTGCAGCCGTTACGACTCCTTGTCGATAGCTGCCGCCCGCGTGCAGATTCGAACGGAAGTCTCCGCCCGCCGGAATGCGCTGTAGCGCCGCATCAATGCCTTCAACGGATAAAACTTCGCCGTCAACGACGACCAACCGTGTGTCGCCGGCGGCGGCTTCCGGGACGAATTGCTGCGCCACGACATAGTCGCGGCTCGCTAGGAACTCGGCGATGCTACGGACGTTCGGATCGCCGGAACGCACTAGAAACACACCCGCCCCGCGTGTTCCAAATGCGGGCTTGAATACGCATCCGTCTCTGCAGCTTCGCGCGAACTCAGCCAGTTCATCAACGTCTCGACTCATGACCGATCGAGGCTGCAGCTCCGGACTGAGGGCGGCGAGGTACAGCTTGCTCGCGCTGCCCAGCAGACCCCGCGGAGCGTTGATGACACGGACACCGCTGTCCGCGACCTGGCTCGCAACGCCGAGCAGCGCGACATGATCCAGCATGCGGTCGGTGTTTCGTCCAGGGCTGGTTCGAAGCCACAGGGTGTCGCCGCTTGCCACATCTAGGGACACCAGCGGTCGCTGCTGGATCGCCGACGCCTCTTGTAGGCGGTGAACCGATCGACCTCGGACTCGAGCGTTCTGGCCTCGCAAAGAAATCGCGCTTGCCGCCAGAACGAATACCTCGGCACCGGACTGCGCCGCCTCAACCATGAGGCGCCACGTCGTCTGGGTCTCCTTAACCTCAAACGGCTTGTCGACGACGAAGAAGTGTCTGCTCACGCCTCCGCACTATCTTCTGCGATGATTCCCAAGTGGAGTATGCGGGCGCCGGTCTGCGCCACAGGGTTCACGCTCCGCCCGATGACGATGCCGTCAGCAGGCGACTTGTACTCCCGAAGCACCCCACCGTAGGCATCCGACAGCCGAGCGATCACTTGACCTGCTTTCACCCGTTCCGTCACGTCTGGAAACACGTCCAGCAAGCCGCCGTGGTCCGTATAGATCCAAAACGACCGGTCGCAGACCACCGTCTTCGGCGGAGCCTTTGCCGGTGGGCGTTTGCGGGTCAGTCCTGCTTCGCCGAGCATCGAACGCAAGCCGCTGAGCGTGCGCTTGATGTAGTCGCGATGGTAGCGCTGCGGATTGCCAATCTCCGTCGTGATGGCGGGAATGTCCGCCGCGCCACGCAGCGTTCGGTCCGACGGCGGATTATTGACAATAATCTGAGGTCGAACCAGGTGAGCCATCTTCGCGGCGACCGGGTCGGAGAGGTCAGCTCGGACGTAGAGCGAGTTGATGCGTCCGAAGCTCGCGGTGTGCAGATCTACCAGGTGGGTGAACGGTCGCACCACTCGCTCTAGAAAACGATGAGCGTAAACCTGAGCGGTGTTGCCATTGTGAACCCCAGGCATGAGGTGGTTCAGGTCACTGCCGTCGTTGAACTCTCGCTGGTGCATTAGATATCCAGGCACGTTCACAACGACGACGCCGACAACCGTTCCGCGGAGCGCCGCCACGTCTATTTGCTCAAACAGTCGATGCAGTACCGGGATCCCGTTGAGCTCATTTCCGTGCACGGCCGCGGTGATACCGAACACCGGACCCGGTTTGCTACCACGCGCGACCAGCACCGGCACGGCCACCGAACGACCGAGCGCATCGTGGACGAGCTCGATGGCGAGCTTAGAGATTTTCCCCTGGGGAAGTTCCCCGACCTGCAGCTCGTTCACGCGACGAATATCATTCACCGTACACCTCCGAGTTGAGCACCGGATCGGGACTTAGAGCACGGAACGCTCGTCGCCGGAACTTGCCCTTCTGAGTGACCAACGTTGCTGCCATGCGGTCGATCGCCGTCACTGCCAGAACCGTTTGCAGGTACGCCTCAATCAAATCGTCCAGACCGAGACCCAGTTGATTGAAGTCACGGCTGTCCATCAGCAGCAGGCGCTTGCTCTCCGTCTCCCATTGGTTCCGGCCAACCTTCACCGACAGATTCGTGCCCAACATATCCCAAGAACTGTGTGCTTGATCCAGTTCAGCGGTTAGCGGCGATCGGGCCCGGCGTGCGTACACGGCGATCGGGATGAAGCCCTGAGGCCCCGCCCCGACCATGAAGCGCAGGTCCGCGACGTAGATCGCCCGATGTCGATTGGGGGTGGTCCCAACATGGTAGAGCTTGCCGTGGGAGCTACGAGAACTCCAACCGACGTTGCCGATAAGCGCCTGCACAATGAACCGTGCGTAGGGCTTGTCGATCTCCATGAAGGCGTCGAGTTCAGCCTGACTGGTGATCGTGTACACACCCTGTCCCGCGTTCGAGAACGGTACCTTCACGACTGCCACGCCCCCCATTCGCTGCACCCACAGCGGTACTTCCTCGGCGCCAATGTCCCACATCGTCTCGGGCGTGCGGACCGTCAGCCCGACCTCTGCCAACTCGGAGTTGTAGATGTCGTACGCCTTGGCGGCGAGCGCCTTGTTTCGCCCACCCGCCAAACAGACAAGTACCGGGTTGAAGATCAGGCTCCGCGTGATGGGTGGAATCCTGTTCCACGGCCGCTGGGTGACATACCGCAACGCGCCGCGAATCGGATGCCATTGATCGTCGGCGTCGCGGACCTCGAGAACGCCATCGCCAGTGAACCGGGCCGGCGGGTCAGGATCTTCGTCATAGAACGGAACGAGATACACCTCGGACTCCGTCAGCGTTGCCAGGGTCGCGGCGTACCCGGACGCCTCCATCAGGTTCTTGTCGTAGAGCACCGCGAGGCCGCCTCGGGGCAGATTCCGGCGACTAAGCATGGGCAAGAACGCATGACTCAACAACCGCCGATAGCCGGCTTCTTCTTGAGACTCCTCCATCCGTGGCATCGACTTCTGACCGGAGGGTGAAGAGTTCGTTTCGATCACGATCAGGTGACGACGCCCTTGGTCGTTCGTGACGTGGAACAAGTCCGCCCCGCCCCACCGAAAGTACCGTGGCTTGTATTCTAGGGCGGCTGTTACGGCACTCGGCTCCGCCTCCGGATGCAAGTGGCAATAGCGCAGCGCGATCCGTTCATTGCCGAGACCCATGAAGTACCGCACGAGCGGATGGATCTGAGCGTTGAGGACGCGCGGGTAGTAGTGCTGCTCCGACTCGAAGCGATCCGGGAACACACGAGTTGCTGCGAGCTTCGATGGCGATTCGGACTCAGTCATCACGACCTCCCAAAACGTCTCACGCCACTCTACCAACGAGTCCTACCGGCGACTCTACGAAAAAGCGCACCTGGCGGACGCGTGCCTCGCCCCCGCGGGTGCCAGCTTCGCGCCGCCCTGCGCGGTGTCGGCGGCGTTTTAGGGCGCGAAACCGACGCGCCTACACCAACCGACGTGGGATCCGTTCATCCCACGCCTTGATGAACACCTGGTCGCCTGACTCGAACGCCCGCAGCTCCGCCTTGAAGTGAAAGTGCTCACGCTCCGCCTTGAGCGATGTGCTGGATTCGATCCGCACGCGCCAGTCTCCGCGCTCGAACTCGATGCGCTGGACTACCTCGGTTTGAGCACGCAGCGGATCGGTAGCGTGGATGCGATACTTCTTGGCGATCGCATAGCCCAGCGTCAGATCGATTTCGTCGAGTCGCGCGTGGGAGTGATCGCCAAACTCGCCGCCATCGCTCTTGAGCGTGTACACGACCTCGTTCGTAACCAGGTCGCGTTCGACAGTGCGTTGAAACGGCAGCGCGCGCAGCGGTTCGTGCTCGAGCCCCGGTGCCTCTTCGGCCGTTGGGAACGCCGGCGGTTCGGTTTCGTTCGGCAGCACCGGACGGACCGGCAGCGTCAGGCTGCTCGTACCGGGCCAGATCATCAACGTGACGGGTTCAGGAGCGGGCCACGCAATTGGCCAGTAGCTAGTAGACACGGCGACGCGAATACGATTCCCCGGAGAAAATGCGTGGGCAATATCATTCAGCGGCACCCGAATCAGCTGGCGAGTGCCGGGGACGAGCGGCTCCGGGTTTTCGTGACTGCTACGATGGGCGAGATTGAGCAGGCCGTACGTTACCCGCGTCGAAGCACCGTCCGGCGTCACCTCACATAGGCGTACCGCCACCATCGCCACGGGTTGGTCACTGGCGACGTCGATCTCGACCACCGGCGTACCGAAAATCTCCGTGCGGTGCATGAGCGGCTCGCTATCGAACACGAGCGACCGGCCGTCGTCCGGACGCTGATCGAGCGGCATCTCACCCGGTGATCCAAATGCGCACCACTCGCCGGAGACCTGGCCTGCGAGCTGCGGCGAGCGCAGGGTCATGGGCCGCCCGCGGTCGGGCTGCTCGGCGAGCTGACGGCGATTCATCGCCAGACGTTTGGCGCTAATCCGCGTCGTTGGCCAAGCGTCCTCAACGATCCAACGCCCTGGCCGCACGTCGTACTGCGCCGCAGGAGGCACGCTGTCTTGCATCCACGCGCGCAGCTGAGGCTCGGCCATGATCCCCGTATCGTGACCCTTGAGCCAGTGGTCCCACCAGCGGATCGCTTCCTGGAGGAAACCGATCTTCGGTCCCGGATAACCGTGATGCGGAAAAGTGTGCGCCCACGGTCCGACCAGTCCCTTGCGGGGCACGGTCAAGCCCGCCAGCAACCGACCGATCGCGTTCGAATAGCCGTCCGCCCAGCCGCCCACCGCGTACACCGGACACCGGATCGCCGACAGGTCGTCGCTCACCGATCCGTGCTTCCACTGCTCATCCCGCCATTGGTGCCGCGTCCACAGCTCGGGAAACGCGACCAGTCCGTTCAGTCGCTGCTGCCACATGTCGCGCCAACGCTCGCCGACGATCTCCGGATCCGGCGGCATCGCGTTGTAGGTCATCAGGATCGAGCCCCACTGCATGTTCTCGTTGAGCAGGCAGCCGCCCATGTAGTGCGCATCGTCGGCGTATCGGTCGTCGGCCGCGCACAGCGTGATGATCGCCTTGAGTGCCGGTGGCTGAAGGGCAGCGACTTGCAACGCATTGAAGCCACCCCAAGAAATGCCCATCATGCCGACGCTTCCGTCACAAAATTCCTGCTGGGAAATCCAGTCAATGACACGAACGCCATCGTCTAACTCTTGGGCACAGTACTCGTCCTCGAGCACTCCATCGCTATCGCCGGAACCGCGAACGTCGACGCGCACCACCGCGTAGCCATGCGCCGCAAAGTACCGATGCATCGGCTCGTCCCGAGCGCGCATGAAGTCCCGCTTGCGATACGGGATGTATTCAAGGATCGCCGGAACCGGCGCCTCGTCCTTGGGCAAGAAGAGCCGCGCCGCCAGCCGCGTACCGTCCGGCATCGGGATGAACACGTTCTCGACCTCGCGAACTCGGTCCAAGAGTTCCGGGCGCACCGTCAGCTCATCGCTCATACCGCCGGCATCCTGGCACTCCGTTTCCGACCCGCCTAGCGATTCTGATTTCTGCTGCTTGGTTTGGCGTCAAACGACTTTCTCGGAACCGTGGGCCACTCGCAACGCGAGCCGTCCAACCCGACCGCCAACGAAGACGCAGCGTCGACCCCTGCCCAACCGTGCTCGGCACGTACCTTGACCCCCCCGGCGACCTGAGTGCGTATACCGACCATGGCTATCGTCGAACACGACCCCTGGCGTAAACAGTACTTCGAACACATCGAGTGCCCGGAGGACGTCTTTGTCTCCACCGACGACCTCGACTCGTATCGGCTCTACCCGGAGCATCGCTGGATCTACAACAAGCTACTGATAGCCGAGACTCAGGGCATCGCTTGCGCGCCCCACGGCATCCTGCCGGAGTCGTATCCTGTGTTCTCGAAGCCGATCTACAACCTGCGCGGGATGGGCATGGAGACGCGGGTCTTCAACAGCGAGCAGGAATACCTAGCGGAGCGCGATCCCGGTCACATGTGGGTCGAGCTATTGCAGGGCGAACACCTCAGCTCGGACGTCGCGGTCGTGGGCGGCAAAGCGGTCTGGTGGCGCCACGTCAAGGGCACGCCCGGTCCACACCAGACCTTTGACTACTGGACGATCTTGGCCGCGGCACGCCCTCAGGTCGAAACGTACTGCGCAAAATGGATCGCCGAGAACTTCGCTGACTACACCGGCATGATGAACGTCGAAACGATCGGCGGCCGGATCATCGAAGGTCACTTGCGGTTCGCCGATCAATGGCCCGATCTGTACGGCGAGGGCTGGCTCGACGCCGTCGTGAAGCTTTACGTCGACGGCAACTGGGACTACCCGGACCAGAACCGGAAAGACGGATTCAGCGTCGTGCTGAACGTCGCCCACGGTGCGCAGTATCGCTACCCGCCGGAAGACCTAGTCCAGGAGTTGCTCAACTCGCCCAGCATCTCGAGCGTCCAGTCGACATTCTACGAAGATAAACCACCAGGTCAGCACGCCATGCCGCCCGGCGGATTTCGCGTAGCGATCGTCAACTGTTTCGAGCTGCAAGCCGGACTCCTTGCGCGGCAGCAGCTCGCCCTATGGTTTTGGGAATCGCGTAAGCTCAAGCCGCGTCGGCGTCGAATCCGCCTCTAGCCAGCGCTGCGAGCGACCACTTTGCCGAGCTACAGCACAGCCTCGGTGTAGAACACGGCGCACTTGTTGTCCGCCGGATTCTTGCAAGCCGGAGCCTCGTTGTAGGCATCCGGCGACAAGACGTAGTTGATGAAATACGTCTTGTTGGGATCGAGGATGCAATACAGGTTTGGGTCGTCCGCCGTATCGGTTGAGAAGAACCACGTCGTGAAGTTGTTGACCACTCGTACGCATGCGGCCGTGGCCGAGAAGTCTCCGGGACACTCACTGATCGAAATCGTGGCCTGGCTCATCATGTTGTAGTTAGTCGGCGCCTGTTCGAAGACGATGCGACGCTTGAAGCTGTCTTGCGGCATCTTGAAGCCCGACAGCGCCACGAACCGACTGGTGTTGATTTCGAGTTCGAAGCTGGTGTTCGTGGACACACCGAACGGATACGTGTCGTTGAACGTCGCGTACTCGCCTTCGACGAGCAGTAGCCCAGGTGGGTACACCGAGTCGTTGCACGTCTGGGCGCCACCGCCACCACCTGAAGCGCTCCCGGCCCCACCGCCGGAACCGCCTTGACCGGCATCACCTCCGCTGGCGCCATTGCCAGCCGCGCCGCCACCTTGGCCAGCCGCTCCGCCGCTGCCCCATTGACCCGCCGCCCCACCCAGCATCACAACGCCGCCGGAACCGCCTTGTCCCGCGCCTCCGCCCGAACCGCCATCGCCGGACCCGGCGAATCCAGCGCTCCCGCTACCCGCAGTTTCTGTCGCGCTGTCGCAACCGGCACCAACCAGGAACATTGCCATGCAGGACGCTAGAAGCGCGACTCGAAAACGACCCATGAAGCCATCTAGGTCGCACGCGCGACCTGGGTCAACGAGATTCCTGTGCGTTGGGTCACAATGCGTCGTCAAGATATCGACGGCGCGCCAATACTTGGTGCTTCCGGTCTTTCCACTAGGATTTAGAAGGAGGAGGAAGCCATCGCACGCTGGTTCGATTATGCACGGGCGCCTGCCGCTCGGGATCAGCCCCGAATTTATCACCTCAGACAGTTCGATCCAGCGACTACCGTTCGTCGGCGACGAGATACCTGAGCACCAGATCCGTGAGTTCCTCCACCAGTACCGAACCGTCGATCCCGGCAGGGCGCTCAAGCAGCCAGCTCAACATGCTCGCGCGCACCGACTGAAAGATCACGAACGCCGCAGCGTCCAGATTAGTTCGACGCGTCGGTACGTCAGCAACGGCGAGAAACGCCCGGATCGCGCTGATGGCTCGGAGGTCAAACGCCTGCACGCGATCTGCCGGCGTCACGCGCAGTCCCTCGACGACTAGGACACGATGCAGACCCGGACTCTCGACGTACAAACCGAGCAACCGCTCGACGACGCTACGCGCTGCTTCCCGATCCGATCCGGGACCGCCACTCACCAGCACCTCCTGGAGCATGGTCGTCGCACGTTCGAACTCGCGCTCCTGCAGCGCATCTAGAATCGCCTCTCGGTTCTCGAAGTATTGGTACAGCGTGCCGACGCTGACGCCGGCCACCTGAGCGATGCGAGACGTCGTCGTCTTTGACCAATTTTCCTTATCGAGAATCCGAATGGTCGCGTCCAAAATCGCGTCGACCGTCGCGCGCGAACGCGACTGTTGAGGCGGTTTTCTTGCTGTTTTCGTTCTTCGCTTCTTAGCCATACGAAACGCGAATCCAAGGCGAATAGCGGGCTCGTCGCCAGTCTTCTAATGTGTTGGCTGCTACCGAAACGAATCACCCTAACACGAGGTTCGATCATGAAACCGCGTTTCCGCGCCGACTACCGAGCACTCTTCTGGTCGCTGGTGCTGTTCCCACTAGTGCCGGCAATGAGCTATGCCTCGCCACAACTCTTGCCGTGGCTGTTGCCGT
Organism: Polyangia bacterium; assembly: GCA_030430975.1. GTDB lineage: Bacteria > Myxococcota_A > Polyangia > Polyangiales > Polyangiaceae > JAUIKB01. The sequence goes on along the minus strand of JAUIKB010000073.1, from coordinate 677 downwards.
TGAATCTCTACCTCGCGTACTGCGCGGGCGTTTTGACCCACAACCACAACCACTGCCCTACCTTCACGGACAAGCGGATGAATCGACTGTATTCCGCCTGGCTCACAGTGTTCTACGGCTTCCCCATCTTCTCTTGGATCCCAACCCACAACCAAAACCACCATCGCTATCTCGACGGTCCGGGCGACGCGACGCAGACCACCCGACGTTCGCCCAACAACACGCTCCTCAACGCCGTGACATACCCGTTTTGGTCCGCGGTGTGGCAGGCGCCGCTGATCAAGGCGCACATCGCCCGGGCAAGGAAACGTCCTGCGCTGCTTCGTCAGATCCGCGTGCAGTACGCCACGCTAGTCGTCGCGCACGCGGCGCTGGCCGCGATCGCCGTTGGGCTGCACGGAGCGCGCACCGGCGTCTTGGTGTACGCGCTGGCTGTCGGACTTCCGGCGCTCTCGGCGACCTGGTTCATGATGTTCACGAACTATCTGCAGCACGTCGAGTGCGACACGGGTTCCGAACACAACCACTCGCGCAACTTCGTCAGTCCCTTGGCCAACTGGTTCGTCTTCGATGCGGGTTACCACACGGTTCATCATGAGAACCCGGGTGTGCACTGGAGCCGGTATCGCGAGCTGCACGAAGCCCGGTCCGGCGCCATCGATCCGTCGCTCAACCAG